>PWUB01000063.1 GCA_003563755.1 Clostridia bacterium | reverse complement strand
TGGCACCGCGAGAGTGTGACCAGCAGCCACCATCAGCACCTGAGAACCGTTGCCTCCAGGAACGCCGCCACCCCGTCGCACTCACAGGCACCGGTTATATGATCGGCCCGATCCCTGGCCTCTGCAACGCCGTCCTCGACTGCCACCGCGAACCCGGCGGCATCGAACATGGGCAGGTCGTTGTAATTGTCACCGAAGGCAGCAACCTCCGACGGGTCAACGCCGAGTCGATCGGCCACGATCCTCAGACCCACACCCTTGTCGGTATCACGACGAATTATCTGGAGCCAGCTGGTGTCATGGAGCGGATCCCGGGTAACCGTAGCCGACACCGGGGGCTCCAGTCGGGCCATGATGGATTCCAGCAAATCGTAAGGACCCAGGGTGTAGAGTTTCATCGCGTTCGAATCGAGGGATGAAGGTCGCTTTAGCACCTGCGCATCGGCACCCAGGAAAGACACGTATTCCCGGGCCTTTCTCCTCTCCCGCGTACCCATTCTGTAATACACTTCCGGTCCGTCGAGGTTCAGCCTGTGCACGAAAACGGGCAGCCCGGCCTCTTCGATGATGCGGACCTGGGCAAGGACATAGTCAACGGGCATCCCCCGAGCGTAGATGACTTCACCGGTCGCCGGCTTCACTGAAACGGCTCCATCACTCGCGACGACCAGGACCTCGGGGTGAATCCCCCTGGCCACACCCAGGGCGCTCCTGAGTCGTCTTCCGGTCACCAGCACCACCGGTATACCCCTGTCTATGCATTCCCGAAGCACCAGGAGCGTGCGTTCGCTGATGCCCCGGCTGGGCCCGAGAATGGTGCCGTCGATATCGGTGGCGATCATCCTGATCCGCCCTGTCATAAAGGGACCCCCAATCATCTGCTTCAGCCCTGTTGAACTCAGTCCTCGCCCTCCCCGGCTTCGATCATGGGGCCGGGTATTCCTGCGACACACCGACCCCGGCTCTTGACTCTAACAGGACTCCGCCGCTCATTCGGATAGAATTTGCTCCACGAGCATCGCACCCGCCCGGCGGGCCGTTTCCTGGTGCAGTTCTGCGGTCTGCCTGGTCACGGGGAGGGTAAGTACTCTCTTCATACCCATCCACCTGACCAGGTGGGAGTCAAGGATGGCCGCGGCCTCGGCGGCTCCGTTGCCGCTGCCTCCGGCCGCCGCGATGGCGATAACCGGCTTGTTCACAAAGGGCGACTCATCCCGCACCGGGTAGTGGGTCCTGCGCAGGCGGTCGAGAAAGACCTTCGCGCTCTCACTGAGGTCCCAGAAATACACCGGCGTGCAGAACACGAGGGCATCCGCCTCCACCACCGTCTGTCTGAGGCCGTTGAAATCATCCTCTATGACACACTCATCCGGCGAGACACCGGACTCGCTGTCGTGGTGGTGTCCCCAACCGGTTCCGCAGGCACGGCACGGTAGGATATCAAGGCTGTTGAGGTGAACCAGCTCGGTGAGGGCACTGGACTCCCCGGCCCCCTCCAGGGCTGCCTGTGCCAGACGCGCCGTGAGCCCGTCATCGTTAGCGCTGGACTGGATAGCGATCACTTTCATGGGCACTCACTCCTTTCTGGGTGTATCTATCCATCCTCCAAACCATCCATAGGGGCCTCGCCCCCGCCGACCTTCCGAATCCCTCACCCCACCGGCTGGGGCCCGAAGCGCTCACGATGCACCCGGTCTGCCGTGTATCGAGCATGGGGAGGTTTCTCCTCGGCAGGATACCCGATCGCCGCCAGGCCCAGAAGCTTGATGTGAGAGGGCAGCCCGAGGATCTCACCGATCTGCTCCTCGCGTTCGGGAGAGGTGTGCACTCCGAGCCAGACCGCCCCCAGATCCAGCGCCACCGCCGCCAGCAGCAGGTTCTGCATGGCGGCCGAGCAGTCCTGCACCCAGTACGACCCCCGCGCACTGGCATCGGGTTCACCACACACCGCGATGCACAGGGGAGCCTGATTGAGCATCCGCGCGTACGGATGTGCGCCCGCCATCGCCTCCATGGTTCCCCGCTCTGTGACCACCACGAAATGCCAGGGCTGTTGGTTGGACGCCGAGGGTGCAGCCATGGCAGCGCCCAGAAGCAGCTCAATCTTGTCTTCCTCCACGGGCCTGTCGAGGTATCTCCTGATGCTTCGACGCCGCAGTATCAGGCTCAGTCGCTCATCCATCAACCATCATCCTCCCGTATAAACTCGGCGATACTCCACCGTCATCACAGAAGCATCACCCGGAGGGCTTTCGCATTCGGAAAATGAGGACGGGTGGGATATCGATCCATTCGAACCTACGGCTGCTGTATCGGTTCGGGGCGAAAGTGGGTTCTGCCACCCCGTCAGCCACGAAACCTGACCGGAAGCAGGTGTTCATCAGGCTCGACAGGGGCCGGTGGAAGTACCACGATGCCACGGGCTGGTCGGGGATGGCGAACCCCTGGTGGCTTTCGGGTTTCATGTAGCGGGACACCTGTACGCTGCTCCTGGAGATGACCTCTTCTCCCACCTCCTCTTCCTCGAACACTCGCCTGGTCCCCGGTGATTGGAAACAGGGGTGACTGACGGAGAAAATGAAGACACCCCCGGGCTTGAGGAGGTGAAACAGCCCCGTCACCAGGGGGTCGATTTCCGCCATGTCCATGAGCCCCATGTTGGATACCGCCTTGTCGAATTCTCCTTTCTCGCCGAGGGCGAGCAGGGCCCCGGCATCGGATGCATCCATCACCACGTATCGGACGCCGCGGGTGGTTCGTGCCCGGGCGCGCTCTATCATGGTGGGGCTGCAGTCGATCCCTACCACCTCCGCGCCGAGCTCGACGAGCCTCCTGGAGAAATTGCCGTTACCACAGGCAACGTCGAGCACCCGGTCATGTTCTCGCACCGCCAGCAGGCGCTCGGTCTCCGGTCTGATTATCTCGCGGTGAAATGCATTACCTACGTCGCCCATGTAGTCATCCCAGCACCCGGCTATCCTCTCCCACCTGTCCCTGCTGTCAGCAGAGTGTTCTTTCCACTCACTCATGGTGCTGTTCCTCTCCGATGCGCGACGAACCCGGCTGCAGCCGCTGTCACGAGCACAACGACACGGGCGGCAGGCCAAAGAATCGTGCGTGTCTGCGTTGAAGGGCCGATCTCAATCCTGCGCCGTGCCACTCAAGTCATGGTCAAACCACTCTTCGCAGACGGTTCTGACATACTGGGGATGATCCGCCGTCATACCGTCCACGCCGCATCGGAGGATGTGTAGTATCTCCTCTCTACGGTCGGTGCGGGCACCCCAGACCCGAACGGGAAAACCCTGGGTATGGATGCGCTCGATCAGCGCAGGATCCACATCCCCTGCCCTGGGGCATACGACATCGGCACTGGACAGCCGTGGATCATCTAGGAATGCATCGACGTTCGAACAGGCGATGGGTACCGGTCCGCACCCGGAGCGCTCCGGTGATCCTATAGGGCGAACCAGGGCCTGGGTTTCGATGATGGGCTCCAGCGTTCTCACCAGCTCCAATACGTTCCAGTAGAACGATGTTACGCTCACCCGGCATACCATGCCCCGTTCAAGGGTCGTCCGAAGGACTTTTCGGGTCGCCTCGTCCTGGCGATGAGTTTCTTTCACTTCCAAAATGGCGTGCATATCATCGTCTAGGGCATCGAAGAATTCGTGTAGGGTTGGAACCCTCTCTCCCGTGAAATCCTCACTGAACCAAGAACCGCAGTCGAGCTCCCTGATCTCCTCCAGCGTGAGCTCCGATACTTTTCGCTCTCCGTCGGTGGTTCGCTCTACGGTGCTGTCGTGCATGAGAACCACGTGTCCGTCACGGGTGAGCCTGAGATCACATTCAACATGGGTTAACCCCAGTTCGGAGGCCCTCAGAAAACTCGGCAGCGTGTTCTCAGGGGCATCACAGGGAACCCCCCGGTGCCCTATGATCTGGAATTCATCGCCGTGGGTCATGGACATGAATGAATCTCCCTTCCGGTATGGCGGCTGGTACGCATCACCCACGGCAATTCTTTCAACATAACCTCATCCAATCCTGCCGCGCGGCGCCCGTGCTTACTCGAGTGACACCGATGTTGCTGCCTCTCACCGGGATGGAGTCCTCGAAATCCACCGGGCAGGTCGACTCCAGGGCATGGTGGGTGTATGATGGCGGGGGTGGACCCAGCATGATTATGCGATACGAACCAGGGGGGAATATAGATGCCCGAACTCCCGGAAATCTACAGCCTGGCAGGCCAGATGGATGAGGCGATGGGCGGCGGCGTCATCAACAACGTGGATGTCCACCAGGAGAAATGTCTCAATGTCTCCCTGTCGGATTTCACCACTTCGGTGGTCGGGGCATCGGTCTCCGGGGTCCAACCGAGGGGCAAGTGGATCTTCGCTGATCTCGACAACGACAGGCGACTGCTCTTGAACCTGGGGATGGGTGCGGAAGTGCGGTGGGGACCGCAACCCCTCGATGAGTACCAGGTTCGCCTGGAGTTCTCATCGGGACACCATCTGTGTCTCAAGTTCTGGTGGTTCGGGCATGTCCATGTAACGGACCGCTCGCGACCCGGGGAACATGCCATGACGGCTGACCTGGGACCCGATGCACTGAGTGAGGATCTCACTCCCGATGTGTTCTATGACCTCGTCGCCGGCCGACGCGGACAGATCAAGCCCCTGCTGCAGAACCAGAAGTTCCTCGCGGGCATCGGGAACGTGTACGTACAGGACATCCTCTTCGAAGCGGGGATACACCCGCAGACGCGGGTACCTGATATACCAGCTCACAAGCTGCGGCTGCTTTATGACACGATGCGGAGCCAACTCACCCGGGCCGTTGACCTGTCCGGCATAGCCTATGAACGGGACCTGTATGGTGAACCGGGGAGAGTCACCGACTTCCTCGTGGCCTACCGCGACGGAGAGGATTGTCCCCACTGCGGTACCGAGATAGAAAAGCTGAGGGTGGGAGCCTCCTCCGCCTACGTCTGCCCGGCATGTCAGCCTCGCCTGTAGCCGCCGGATGCATCTTTCTAAGGCCGGGAGGGTATCAACGCGGGGTGCTGCTCATGGTCCACAGACGCGTCAGGCAGGATCCAACACCGTGAAGGCACCTTAATGCCGCGAACCGAGGCAGCCCACCTCGCCGCTCCCACCGTTGCCCAGCAGGTCAGGGCATGGCAACATGGTTGCTGATCTCCATCGCCGAGGTGACCTGAAAGGTCGTGAGCACACTGACGCGGGATCGAATACATCATGATCGCCCTGTCATACCACTCGGAGGGGATCGCAGAGCAGGAGACAGGCTGTTGGTGCAGTGGAGGTACGCCTCTGTGCACCCCGGTCATACGGCATTGAGAGGAGATGAGGATGAACCCGCAGCAGATCGAGCGGCGGTACCTGGCGTTGCTGAACAGCTTCAACCGAAAGCAGTGGGAAAACTACGTGCTGGACGCCGGGCACGACCTGGGAGCCTCTGATGAAGATATCTACCGTTTCGTCCGTGAACACGCCGCTGCCGACGAGTTCGACGGTCGCAAGGCAGCGGTGTTCAGTCTCATCGTCATCCGTGACCTGGTCGACCGGCATCCGGAGGTTGTACGTCTACGCACCAGGCTGGACCTGGACAGCCGCAGCCGTTACCGTCAGAGCGAGGATGATTCACCCCGTGTCGTTGCCTCCAGGATGCGGGATGATGTTGTTCAGCTTATGCATTTGAGGGATGAACTCAGCCGTCGACAGGGTTTCAGCTCCTACGTAGACCTGGTCTTCTTCTCGGAGGAGCTGCCGCTCGAATGGGCCCTGAGCAGAGTCGAAGAATACGTAGAGCGCCACCTGCCCGCGGTCCGGGACTTGATAGACCGCCACGGGCTTTCGTGGTCAACATGGTTGCGTGACCTCGCGGGGATAGGTCCCCCGCCGCGATCCTACTGTCCTCAGAGCATTCTGAATGCACTGGTCCGCCGCCTGGGCCTGGCCGAAATTCTGCCGCGGATAACCCTGGTCGCCTCGGTGGACGGTTTTGGATTCTGTCGCCCGCTCCGCATTCCTTCCGATGTCCGGATCTTCATCAACTCCCGGTCATCCCTGAAGGTCCTCCGGACCCTGTATCACGAAATCGGCCACGCCCTGGGTCATGCGGCCAACGGGGAAGATGGTCTGTACAAGACATACACCCAGGTACACGACGAGACGATGGCCGTGGTGGGAGAACTGGTCGGCCTTCAGATCATACAGGACGACCGAACCAGGACCCCCGTGGAGGAGCTGGCGCTGCTTGAGAACGTGCGGTGCGGCATAAGCTGCCTGTTCGAACACGCACTGTGGAAGGCGCCGGACCGGGCTGAAGACCTATACTGCGAGCACTACGGGCGCCTCGGCTTCGACATCGGCGAACCCGAGGTGTGGGCCCTTGACACCTTCAGGAGTCTTGATCCGGTGTACAATCACAACTACGTGATCGCGCGCATCACCGCGGAGAGAACCCTGGAGCACCTGGTGGGCGAATTCGGTGAGGACCACGCTGAGTGGGGTCGATGGCTGCTAGACACCTACTACAGCCCTGGCCGGCGCACGAGCCTGTGCGAGAAGACAGCAGGCTCGTAGAATCACACGTGCCCTCTCGCCCTCCGGGAGTGAGGATGCAGCCACCATGCACCCAGTGCCTTCGTCCGGGCGTACGCTGTGAGGGATGCACCACCGTCACAACCAATCGAAACCCCACCAGCGGTATAGTACAGCCACGAAGCTGTGAGCGCATCATGCTGCGTATGTGCGAGACTCCGCGCTGATCGCACATCATCTCTCGGAGGCTGATCACGTTGGCGGTGTGATCCGCCCTGCTCCCTGTTCCTACTCTGGCCAGTGCCCTGATTGTCTCTCACGTGATCCTCTTTTCTACCCAGGGGCTATCGCAGAAAGCGGATAATGCCTCTCCTTCGCAGGCGTGTCTCGTTGGTGGGTTCCGCTGCAGTGGCTGGTAAGATGCACCCGGTGGCAGATTGGCCGGGAAGCGCCTCCTTCCGCCCTGCTCGCTGCCACCGGGTGCAGTCAGCCTGCGCCTCACCGCGGAGGCGGTGCAGGGTGATCTAGAGAGTCAGGCCGACGAAGAAGCGCCTGATGAAACCAGCCGAGTAGCGGAGAGTATGGGGGATTATCTTGGATGCCAGTTCTGCATGAGCGTCGGGTCCACCGTAGCCGCTCTCGAAGTAGTCACGGTACCAACCCATGGAGATGTGGCTTGCAGCATCGATCCAGTCATAGGGATTCTGGGAGCTGACGGTATGCTCCTGGTTCTCCCCGGAAAACACCTCTTGCCAGCTGTAGATTCCCCCCTGCTGCACCATGTAGCGTCTCCAGCGGTTGTCCAGCCATTCCTCGAGCTCCCCGTGACCCCGCAGGGCGGTGACCGCCGCATGATGGGGAATGAAGAGGTCCTGGACCAGGTGCAGCATCCGGCCCAGCTGGTACACGGCGAGCGTTCTCCTGCCGCGGGTCCAGAGGTTCTGACCGATGACAAAGAGTCCCGCGAGCTCATCAGCGGCACTCTTGTATGTGAGGTATCCGCGATGAGTCCATGGATGATGATAGTGGTATGTGTGCAGTATGTAACCACACGACCATGGAAGATCCGCATCCCTAGCTCCCCGTGAGAGGGCGGTGAGATACTCCCGTCCCTTACCCGCACGGGTGAAGAGCTCGTAGACCTCGGTAATCCCGTCGTTTAGCAGCAGACGCACAGTCACGGGGATCATCTCATAATGGTTACGGTACTTGAAGAGACCCCTGGGGGGCCGGTGGTGGATACTCATCATACAACCATTGTATGGTTGGATGGTACCCATGAGTGAGTGCTGCTGAGGGCTCGAAGAAGCATGGCGTCAGCCAGTGTCAACGAGATCTTTATCTGATCTGGACTTGCTCGAATTGCTCGATCCGGGAGGTATGGTGCAGCCCGGGGGTGAGCCCCGGGCTGCGGAGGATCAGCTATCAGCCTGCCGGCTCGGCATCGACAGTGAAATCAGCCAGCACCCGCTGTATGCTGGCCTCCTCTATGACCCTTCTGTCTCTGGTATAGGCATCCAGCAGTGCTGTGCGGCAGCGGTTGCTGATCCGGCGGGCGATGCTTCAGGCATGCTAAAGCTATTGGCCATATTCCTTGATAAGCCAACCACGCGATGCAACCGCTGATTCTGTGGTTCATCCGATGGGTATCCGTATTTCCAGCGCCGACTCCGGATCACCTGGTCCCCTGAACCTGTCATCGTAACACTGTATGTCGTACTGATGGGCCAGCTCGTATTCGGAATCCTCAAGCCACGCGTACACCCGCTCAAAAGCCTGGGCGAAGCCGCCATCGCTGAAGTGATGAACGAAAGTGGCGTATGTCGCGGCAGGGAGCACCTTTACGAACATATCCGCCGGCAGAGAAGCAGGCACTTCCGGAACTTCCATCCCCACCATGGTGAAATGACTGCCGGATTCGCGTTCTGCGTGGATTTCATACCAAGTGCCTTCAACTGCGTTTTCCACGCCGACAGGATGCCTCTCGAAGTACTCCCACAGACCGGGTATGTCGACATTGGCCGAATCGGCCCCCGAACCCACAACTCCCACGATGATCATCGATGGCTTTTCAACAATCGTCTCTTGCATCTTTATTCCTCCCCGTATACTTGATTGGCTGGGCCGACAGGATGTGGGGTATTACTGGTATCTGACGCTGCCGGGGTCTCAGCTGTGATGTCACTCATGCTGACAACCCTCTAGGGTCTGCCTGCTGCGTCCGCTTTTCTGATCGGCAACCAGATGTCCACCTCTGACCACGGTCCATCGTGGCCGGTGAAACCTTGGCCATAGTGCTGAACGTCATAGGGGTGGGCCAGAACATACTCTGATGAGTCCAACCACTCATAGACTCGTTCGAAGGCCTGCTTGAAGCCACCGTCTTTGAGGTCGTGGGTGAAAACTGCGTATCTGGCTGACGGCAGAACCTTGATGAACATGTCGGCAGGGAGGTAGTCGGGGATATTTGCGACCTGCATGCCAACGAAACAGAAGTGGTTCTTGGGTTCCTCACAGATGTGGACCTCGTAGCCCACATCCTCGATAGCGCCCGGAACACTCCTCTCAGCAAAGTACTGCCAGAGGCCAGCGATATCGACGTCAGCGGCGTCGGTACCGGAAGCAACAACACCTACCAGCGTCAGGTCCGGCTTCTCAGTAATCTTCGGCTCCACTGGAATGCTCCCTCCTTTCTCCGGAACTCAGCTACATCGTTCCATTTGCCGGTCTTCTTCTCAGGACAGAGGTCGTTGAGGTAGTAGGCTCCACCCATCGCCACCGTGAGACCGGTAAGCACGGCCTGCATCTCCGCTTCGTCCAGCCTTCCCCTGACGACCTTCAGGTATCGCTGCACGGTCTGCCGGGTTATACCCAAATCCTCAGCAGTGTCGCTGCGATTGTAACCCCTGATTGTGAGCCTGAGAATCCCCGTCAGGGTCTCAGGGTTCAGGTTGTGAGCGTTGGCTATGGCCCGGTAATTCTTCAGGGCTCGCATATAGTCAAATTCCATAGTAGCATCTTCTCCTTGTCACACTGTATCATATACTTGCCAGAGATTGCTGTCAATGCCTATGCCCAAAGAGTGTAGCGCTTGAGCGTCCCAATGGGACGGTGCCACCAGTCGATAACAACCGCTGACTGATGATGGTCGCCACTCAGGACGGCTCTCCAGGGTGGTCGGAAAGCATCAGACTCAGTGGTCGAATGAAATCGGAATGACTGGTCGAACCCGTTGGAATACACGGTGGAGCACGGCCAGCAGCCCATCCACCAGGTGGAGGAACCATGCTTTTACGTAAAGGCGCAGCGCCTTCATGACCGTGGGGGCGTCATAGGATGTGACGCGGCAAAATGAAATGGAGGCTGCGTGTGGGTGGCTCCACAATCCGGACAGTACATGGGCAGCACCTCCAGCCGGTACTCGGTACCGTCGGACACCACAGGCCAGCGGGACCTGTACCCGTGGCGGCGAATGACCTTCGCCGCGCAGGCGGGACACTCCCGCTATTTTCCTTTCTCTTTCCCTGCAGTGACAAAAGCACACAAAGAAAACAGTCATCTCTCGTGTTCTCAAGGATGGCCTCTCGCCGCAGCAACGATCCATTTGAACGCCGAGTTACGGATCAAATGAAACTAGCAGTCATAAACTAGGAGCCTCAGAGTAGGCATGTTGGCCGACCCCGCCCACTACGGGCCCCCTTTCAAGGAGAGGTCACCTGAGCTTCGAATCCACCGAATCCACCTTGCCTGTGATGCTGTGCGCTCTGTCCCGTCGGTCGTCTATCTTGATAACAGTGCCCACGCGTCGTGCACCTTCCTCGAAGACGGCTTCCTGCATATCGCGAATCACTGACATAATCTCATCCAGATCACCCTCGATGGTGGTAAACATCGACCCCAGCTCGTATTCGAGGTCCGCGGCCTCCAGGACCTCCACAGCCCGGGCCACGTATTTGCTCACGCTGACACCTGCACCAACCGGCGCTATGCTTACAGCCACAATGGCCATTCTCCACCCTCCTCTCTGACGCGCTCTTCCCCTATCGTACTGAATTTCGGACTTCCGGTGAATGCTAACTGGGGTCGGCACCCCCGCCGCCCAGACCAAGACGATGGCTACAGCAGCTGACCAGCCTGTCATCACCTGATACGGGAAAGGACGTGGGTGAGTTTATCAATCCACCGTACCGAGATGGGCTTGCAAGCCGGCTTCCCCGGCTTGCAGGCATCCTCCTTATGGGCGTGACCCGACGGCGAGATGAGGAAAACGGTTCTGGGTGATCGTTGCAACGGAAGGCCCATGCGACCTGGTATCCATTCACTGCAGGCAGACCGACATCACACAGCAGTACGTCGGGATGAAACTTGCTATCGCATTCTGAACCCTCGGTGAGACGGTGCACTGCCTCTACCTCGTGGCCATGGGGCCTCAGAATCTCGGCCAGGTTCTGGTCGTCTCGCGATCAGGAGGATCCGCGGTGACCCGGCGGACCCGGTTCGGCCGGCCTCCTCGACCAGGGGCAGGTGCACAGCGAAGGCCGGGCCTTTTCCCAGGCCGTCACCGTGTACACTCACGCCTCCCCCATGCAGGGCAGTAGGACCCCTGCATACCTCGCCCGTAGTCCTGCACGCAATCCTTTCGCAGAGGATCCACATCAAGGCATATAGGACGCCTCACTCACGGCAATACTGCCTGGCAGAATGACATGCCATTGATAAATCGGACAGGAGGTGGGATGCCCACAGCGAAAACCCTTAACAGGCGCGGAACACCGCGCAGCATGCCCACAGTATTTAAGCTGGTCTTGGGAAGGTGGTTCTATGCTGAAGGGCA
>PWUB01000109.1 GCA_003563755.1 Clostridia bacterium | reverse complement strand
GTGGGGGATACCCCTCCTGCGAAGGCCCTCCGCCGTCGGCATCAGGCTGTGCCGGTTCCTGACCAGCACCGCAACGTCCGAGAGTTTCCCACCGGAGGCGGTCCAGTCGTCGACCCATCCCGCGATGGCATCCCCCTGGTGCCGCCGGTACGTATCCCGCTGCTCCCCCTTCTCCCGCTGCACCAGCATGAACTCGAGGACTGGCCCCGGGGGATCGGGAGTCTCATCCCAGGGCTTTAGCCTCTCGTAGTCGGAGAAGACGTTCTGGAAGCAGGCGTTGAAAACCTCGATGAGCCCCCAGCAGCTGCGGAAGTTGGTGGTCATCGACAGGTGGTGGGCACCCCGCTCTTTCAGGGTGTCCCCGGCCAGGCGGAACACATCCACGTCGGCTCCCCGGAAGCGGTAGATGGACTGGTCCGCATCCCCGACGATGAAGAGTCCGGAGGGTACGCCCATCGTACGACGGAGGCACTTCACCAGCTCCCACTGCACTCCATCGGTGTCCTGGAACTCATCGACCAGAAGGTGCTGGTACTGGTCGCAGAGCTCCCCGGCCAACCCCGGGTGCTTCCTCAGCATCCCGAGGGTCAAATCCTGCAGGTCCTCGAAGTCCAGGGCCCCCCTGCGGTCCTTCTCACCGCGGTATCTCGCCGCCACTTCCTCCATGAGGCCGGCCAGGGCCCTCCCTGCCTCCCCTTCAGCGACGGCCAGCCTTCGGATCCCGATGAGATCCCTGAGGTCGTGAAGCTTCACGACCAGGGGTTTCGCGCACTTCGGGCAGTTCTTGGGCAGGAGGCTCTTCATCTCGGAGAGCACCTCCTCGTCGGTGTCTCCCCCGAGACGACGGCACCAGTCGGACCACCGTCCGGCCAGCTCGCCGAGTTTCGAGTGAAACTTGGTCCTTGCCACCGCCGGGTCATTCAACAGGGCCAACAGATCCCGAACGCACCCCTGCACCTCTCTGAGCTCGTCCCGGGTCAGGGAGGCCCTCCCCTGCCTGTAATCATCATCGGTGCCCCCTGCCTGCTTGAAGTGCCGGCGCGACGACTCCTCGGTACGTTGACCGATCTTCCCCCATCCCGTCCCGGCCCGGCAGCCCTGGTGGTAGAGACCGCGCAGAAGACCCACGTAGGAATCTGTGTACCTTGCGGAATAGCTGTTGCGGTCCACGAACTCCCTGAGGAACACGTCGCCGGGGTCTGAAGTGCCGAGTCTCTCCCGCACCACCTCCACGATTATCTCGTCGAGCAGCATCCTTCCCTGGTACGCCTCGAGGGTCACGAAATCCGGGTCCAGTCCCGCCCGGTGGGGATACCCCCTCAGAAGAGATGAGCAGAAGCTGTGTATGGTGCCGATGGACATTCTCTCGGTGCTCCAGGCGAGGGACCGCCAGCGGCGAGCCTGTTCGGGATCGGAGGTCTCCTTCCACCGCCTGATCAGCTGCTCTCGGAGCCTGCTTCTCATCTCGGCGGCCGCCTTCCTCGTGAAGGTAACCGCCGCTATGCTCTCCGGCGCCACCCCCTCCCCCAGGAGGTGCTCTATGCGGCCCACTAACACCCGGGTCTTGCCGCTCCCGGGACCGGCGGTGACCAGCACATCACGGTTGACCCTGGTCATGGCTTCACCCTGCGCCGGAGTCGGGCAAAAGCGCCTGCTCATCAGCCTCTCCTCCCCCTCTCGCCTTCCCTGCGGCCCAGCCGGCGCTCCTCGTGCCGACAGACCCCCCCCAGGGAGCAGTACCGGCAGCTGTCGGCCTCGGCGGGGGACACGGGATACCGGCCCGCCCGGATCGCCTTCCAGTACGTGATCACGTACTCACGGCATCCGTCCAGGATCTGCTGCAGGTCATCGTCCGAACCCACGGCCTTCTCCTCCTCCAGGTTCAGAAGGGAGGCTGCCCGCTCGGTGTACAGGCCGTGCTCGGCGTGGCAGCCCCGGATGCTGAGGTAGCCGCCACCTATCACGTCCCGCTCCTCCCACCCGCTGCGCGCGTGGGCGACGTACAGGGGCATTTGAAGATCCATTCCGCTTTTCATATCTTCAACGGTCGGTGGTTTCGAGGTCATCTTGTAGTCAAAGATGATCGATGCATCCCGGGCCGTCGAGGCGGGCGCCTCCGTCCTGTCCACCCGGTCGATTGTCCCGGTGATGGTGAGGTCAAAGGGGAGGCTGACACCGGGGAAGAGATCGCTCATGGGCGAGCTGAACCGCTTCTCCAGGTCGACCGCGTAGAGGTGTCTTGCGTCATCCTCCGTCTCGCGGCGTGCCTCCTCGAACTCCAAAAAGCCCTGGAGTGTCTCTCTCAGCCGACGGCACAGGGACTGCCACCAGCTGTCGTCTATCCACTCCATTCCCCGGCGGACGTGGTCGCATTCGCCGTCGATAAGCTTCTCCAGGAAGGGGAGATCCTCGGCCAGGGGCGGCTCCTCCCGGTGGGGTAACTGGTCCAGCCTGGCCTCGAAGTACCTCTGCAGTATGCGGTGGTACATCCTCCCCACCAGCAGCGCGGAGAAATCCCGTTCCAGCCTGTATCTACCCCTCAGCTTAAGGGCGCGCTCGGCGAAGAACCGGAACGGGCACTCAGCGTAGGTGTTGAGTGCGGTGGGCGAGACGGCTCCGTCCACCGGGAACAGGGATCTTAAGATCTGCCCCTGGGGGGTGTCCTCCACCACTCCGTCCCAGCGGTCGTGAGTCGTGCCCCAGCGGCCCCGCTCCGCCCCCAGGGCCCGATGCAGATCCTCGGAGGAGAACCGCTCACCCCTGAGGCTTCCCTGCACGATGGCCTTCATGGGCCCGTGGTTTGAGACCTCACCCGAGGACGACACGAGGAGCGCCCTCCTCACATCCCGCCATGCAGACATCCTCCCCATTTTGTGCGGGTCCAGCCTCTCGCTCGCCGCGTAGTCAGCGGTTTCGGGGTCGGCCGAGGCCTTCATCTCGTCCAGGTAGGGGGATGCAACCTGGGCTGCCTCCCCCATCTCCGCG
>PWUB01000051.1 GCA_003563755.1 Clostridia bacterium | reverse complement strand
TATGGTGCAGACGCACCCATCATCTGGGGAGAGCCCGACGAGGAGACCAATGCTACTGTGACTATCGAGGACGACAGCGATCTCTTTGGCATAGTGACGCTGGGAACTGTGACTGCGCCGAGCGGTGACACCTTTACGTACGACAGGCCTTTCGCCTGGACCGACTACACTGAGTCTGGTCCGTATACCTATGACAATACGGCCACCATCGTGGAGACCGACCAAGATGCCTCGGCCAGACTCGTCATTAACTGGCACCCGGAGATCCCTGGTCTCTCCATCAACAAGGAGGCCGACACCGAAGTCTCCAAGGTCGGCGACGACATAGTCTACACCGTAACTGTCACAAACACGGGCGAAGCAAACCTGGACGTCCAGGTCACGGACTCGCTCTTCCCGGAGCAAGTGCTGTGGTCTGGCGTGTTGGGAGACGAGGTTAGAACAGATTCCTTCAGCTACACCTACACCGTGCAGGACGGAGATCCCGATCCCCTGGTCAACACGGCCACCGCACGGGGATGGATCAACGGCGAGACGGCGCCGCTCGAGGTGACTGCTAAGGTCGAAACTCCCCTAGTGGAACCCGAGATCACCCTCACCAAGACCGTATCTTCGACGACCGCCCAGGTCGGCGACACGGTGACCTACACCATCACCGTCGAAAACACCGGCGACTGGGGACTCCACAACATCAAGGTCAGCGACTCCATGTTCGGTGAAATTACCGAGAAGTTCGACTTCGGTGTGACCCTCGAGCCCGAGGACTCCAGGGAGGCCAGCTTCAACCACACCATCACCTCGGGTGATGTGGATGCCAATGACCGGGTCGTAAACACTGCGAGCGTTGAATCCAACCCGGTAGGCCTTCCTAACGTCATCGACGATAAGGACGATGCCGTGGTAACGATAGCTACTACTCCGCCGCCTCCATCCACCGGCATCATAAGGGTGGAGAAGCGGGACGACGAGGGCACGGTGATGGAGGATGTCAGATTCACCCTCACCGCGACGGGAGAGCCGGAGCGCACCGCCGTCACCAACAGCCAGGGTGTGGCCAGGTTCACGGACCTGCCGTTGAACAAAAACTACACCCTCACCGAGGACGCCGATGAGTGGGACGACTGGACCGTCAGCTACGATCCCTCCGATACTGTGCGGCTCGACAGTGGCAACCGCTGGGTGACGATGCACGTAACGAACACCCCGCCGCCTCCTCCTCCGCCTCCACCTACTGGCTCCATTACCGTGGAGAAGGAGGACGAAGGCAAAAACGCCATGGCGAACATCCTCTTCGTCCTGACAGCAGAGGGCCAGGAAACACGTCGCGGCCGTACAGACGCGCAAGGCATCGTCACCTTCTCGGATCTCGAGCTGGGTGTCACCTACACCCTCACCGAATACCCGCCTGATCCGGACAGCTGGCTGCCCTTCTACGAACCCTCGAACGTGATCGTCCTGGAAGAGGAGAATGGCGTCACCGTCTCTGTAACCAACTACGAGGAAGAGGAAATCATCATAGAGCCGGAGCCGCCGGAAGCTCCACCGGAGGAACTCCCGGAAACCGGTGGCCAGCCTCTCCTCTATCTCCTGATCGGTCCAGCACTGATCGGTGCCAGCCTGGTCATCCGTAGGCGCACAGCATAGACCCCTAACACCCGGAGGGGAGGAGTTGAGCTCCTCCCCTCCGCTGTTATTGCGCTCTCATTTGCACTACCACACCCCTACAGTTTCATCACGAAATAGACACCGGGGATCCTCTCCCCCGTACCCTCAACATTCTGCGTGGTGGGAACGGCGCAGAACCCCAGGGCCGTCTTCAGCCGGTGGTTGGCGTTCCTGTTCGAGCTCGACCAGCTCCTCATCTGCCAGCATCCCAAACCCCGGCTCAGCTCCAACGCCTCCTGCTGCAGCGCTGTGCCCAGACCCCGCCTTCTCCAGGGCTCCTCTACGGAGAAGGTCCATACGAAACTCTCCCACAGCACCTCATCACCACGGTAGAGTGAAACCGGCGGATCCGCGGGTATCTCAATCCTCTGCTTACGAAGACTGATGTGGCCCACCGCGCGCTCCCCACAGAGGGCAGCTATGACCATCATCCCTTTCCTGAGCTGCCCGTTAGACCTCACGTGCCGCCAGTCGTCGGTCCGCTTCATATGCGCGACCACTTCGCCGAACCGGGTGTCCCCCGGTTC
This sequence comes from Clostridia bacterium, assembly GCA_003563755.1. The sequence goes on along the minus strand of PWUB01000051.1, from coordinate 798 downwards.
GACGCACACCACCTCGTACATCCCGTAGTCATCTCCATCCATCAAAGTGATGGACCCACCCTCGTGATTGCGAAGTCACGCTGACCCAGGATCTCGGCCCTGGTCCTCTCCCCGTTCACCACCGCCTCGCACTTCTCCAGTATCCTCTCCCCGGCGTCCCTCACGGTCTCCTCGCCGGTGATGATGCCCGAGACGTCAACATCAATGTTATCGCCCATGGCCCGGGCGAGCCTGGCGTTGCCCGTCACCTTCAGCACCGCGCCCACGGGGCATCCGGTGGGGGTACCTCTTCCCGTGGTGAAGACGACCAGCTGTGCACCACCGGCCACCATCCCGCACACGGACTCCACATCGTACCCGGGAGTATCCATCACCACCAGCCCCCTGATCGTCGGACGCTCCCCGTACTCGAGCACCTCCCGGATCGGGGAGGTACCCGCCTTGAAGATGCACCCGAGGGACTTCTCCTCTATGGTTGTGAGGCCGCCCTCTATGTTGCCCGGGGCCGGCTGGGTGCCCCGGAGATCCTCACCCAGGGCCATGGCCTTCTCCTCGAAGCGCTCGACCATGCTCTGGACCTCCGCCGCGATCTCGTCGGTCTCGGCCCTATCCGCCAGCAGGTGCTCTGCGCCCACCATCTCGGTGGTCTCCGACAGAATCACCGTACCTCCACAGAGCACGACGGCGTCCGCCGCCCATCCACACGCCGGGTTGGCCGCGAGACCGCTGGTGGCATCCGATCCCCCGCACTCCGTGCCCAGGATGAGGTCCGCCCAGGAGATCGGCTCCCTCCGCAGT
>PWUB01000309.1 GCA_003563755.1 Clostridia bacterium | reverse complement strand
GCGAGCCTGCCCTCGACGAGCATGCGGTACCGGGGCTGCTCGTCGGGATAGCCGCCGACGGTGGTCAGCTCAAGGTTATCCAGGCCTGCCGCCTTGAGCAGTTCCGGGAATCCATCAGGAAGCTGGCCGCCGTAGAACTCGACCACGTACTCCTGGTCACCCGTGCCGCCGCGGGCAGAAAGTGCCTGCAGGACGGTGGGTGATACCCGGTATCCGGGATGGTACGCGCCGGTCCACTGAACTTCGGACCTGTCGGCCGCCCCTTGCAGGGTCTCCGGTGTACCTTTCACTACGTAGGCGTAATTGGGCACGTACTCGACAAACTCGACACCCTGGGCTTCGAGACTGCTGATCCACTCACCCTTGATGGGTCCTATGAACTGGAGTAGATAGTACGCTGTGTGACCGGGTGCGGGGTCGGAGCGCAGAGAATTCGTGAAGTCAGGCTCTCCCTCTTGGGTGCAGAAAGCGCCCGTCGACAGCACGATATGTGTTCTATTGGGTAGATACTGAACGCTGACGCCGTCATCCTCCAGCTGCGAGAGAGCATCGGTTGTTGCTTCGACCAGGGTGAATGCTGGGTAGGTGGCATGCATCTGAAGATCCTGGGTTTCGGAGATCTGTCCTGCTGGTTGATGTACCAGCGCATGCATGGTCTGGCGTGGGGCGCTCGAGGCGGACACACCGGCATTGACATGGTAGGCAGCGAAGACCAGCATCAATAGGATCCCTGCCGCCATCAGAAGTCGTGTACGCCATTTGGGTGTGCTTAAACTCATGGATACTCCCTTCCTGATGTTGGATCGACATTTTCCGGGGGTCCCGTCGACGGGTGGGGTCTTACCCGGGATTTGTCAGTACTGGCAGTGCTACAGCATGATTAGCCGGTTATCCGGAAACAGCTTAGTATTTGGAATGAAGGTAGATCAATGGTGGTTGCTGGTACTAAAGGTGGTCGGGCGGTTCCTGCTCATCCGTGGAAATTCTCGAGAACAGCTCACTCGCCCGGTGAAAGCGCCGGAGGGCCTGCTCGCGTTGACCCTCGGTCAAAAAGATCTTGCCCAACTCGTTCTGGGTCCTGGCGAGGAGGCCCAGATGGTCCGCGGTCCTGAAGCACTCCTCGGCATTGTTCAGCAGGGCCTTCGCCCTGTCTAGCTGGTTCTGGGCTGCCGCCACCCGTCCAGCCAGGAGGGCCGCCTGTCCGTGCAGAACCGGCTCGGTTGCAGCGTCCGTCGTTTCCAGGGCGGTTTTCGCCGCCTCGGCGGACGAACGGAGGTCCCCCCGGCGAAGGTGAATTCTCCCCGACATCAGGAGTGCCCGCGCCTGCGAGTGCTGCTGGCCCAGCTCACCTGACAGTTCACATGCGCGTGAGAGGGCTGCCAGAGCCCTGTCTCGCTGTCCTTCATCCTCCGCCACCGTTCCCATCGTGTACTGGGCATCGGCCTGCACTCTGCGCAGGTGGTACCATTCGGCCAGGGCCCTGGCCCGTGCAGATCCGTCGAGAGCTTCTCGCAGGACGTCCTGGTCCAGATGCCCGAGGGTGCACTTGACATCCGCCTCTACCTGCTTCTGCACATCAACCAGGGAAGCGATCGCACCCAGGATACCCTCCAGAAGCTGGGCTGCGGTCCGGGTCTCCCCGAGGTCACGGTATGACCGAACCAGTCCCCACTTCGCCATCAGATCATAACGCTCGCTGTCTTGCAGCTGGGCATCCCGCAGCCGGTTCAGCACGGTATCGAAGAAGCGCACGGCGGGAAGGGGATTTGCCCTCTCCAGATGCATTTCTCCCAGGGCGAGCAGGCACTTGAGAGTGCCCGCCGGCTCGGTGGCAGCTTCATAGAGCTCCGCGGATTCCGTTAGGTGCGTGAAGGCGGAGTCATGGTCCCCCGTCGCAAGGCCGATGAGTCCACACTGAAGGCTCAGTGCAGCCCTGATGTCCTCGGGTGCGTCACTGACGGTGTCGATGATCTGCTGCGCCCTGTCGACAGTATCCTGGGCACCGCTTGTGTCCCCGATGTGCAGCTGGGACTCAGCCAGTGATAGAAGAACCCACACCCGGCACTCGTGTCGCTTCCTCTCCTGGACCACTTCTGGCAGGAGGGCGGAGGGGGTGACCCCCAGGTTATTGGCGATGAGGTGCAGGGAGTTGAGGGAAGGACTGGTCAGACCGCGTTCTACCTGGCTGAGAAACCCCGGACTGATCCTGTCCCCGGCCAGCTCCCGCTGGCTGAGGCCCCGTTCCTGGCGGAGCTTGCGGATGCGGGCGCCGACCTGCTTGGCGAAGCTATCTGGCGAATCAACGTGAGCCACGATGCACACCTCCGTTGCATGACGGTCCTGGGATTCGCTATATGCCGAGAGCAGGGTCAACACAGCTCGATAATGATGCCCTCCCTGCTCTATATAAGTAAATGGCGCTTCGTTGCATGTATAACATTATTACAAATACCGAAGAACTGCAACGACATCTCGCTCGCGTGAAGGAAAGCGGGATGCGTGTCACCGAATACTCTGAAACAAAGTGTTTGCACACATAGAGCCAAGGCACAACGACCAGCGCAGGGAAAGGAGCGTGAGATCCCCGGATGTTCGTCCGGTTCGGCCTGCTGGCCGCGGTACGGAACCTGCACCGCAGTGCTCTGGCGGTTACCAGCATAGCACTGGCGACGGTGATCATCGTTTCCGCCCTCTTGTTGGCGCAGGGACAGCCGGGTCATGCTCACCTGGCGATGAGGGCGGCTGCCGGTGCCGATATCATTGTCACGGTGGAGACCCTCTGTCTTCCGGGAACCACCACTCCGCCCGAGGGACGGTGGGAGATGATGCGGCGTTCACCGGACAGTCCCGGAATGCTCGCGTATTTCTTTCCTGAGATAGTGGAACAGGGCATCCCGGGCATGGGGACAGCGGAGCTATCCGTGGAGACGATAGAGGCATCAGGGGGTGTCGCAGGGGTGCTACCCTACCGCACCATTCCTGCCCTGATGC
>PWUB01000181.1 GCA_003563755.1 Clostridia bacterium | reverse complement strand
CTTCGATCAGGATGATCCGACCACCTGGCAGACCGAGTGGACGTGGAGCAAGTGCGGCTTCGAGGGCGATATCTACATAGCCGCCCATTCGGTGGTCTGGATGCAGGTCGACTGCCCGCCAGAGGAGCCAGAAGAGTAGACTACCCATGGAAAGGTTGCAGGAGTCGACTCGGATAGTTTCTGAGAGTCTCCGGCAGCCCGGAGGCTGAGGTGGGGCTCTGAAGGAGCCGTCCCCCGGGAGGCAGCTTGCCTCCCGGGGGTCTTTTTCCCCTCCGCGTTGCCCCCCTCTTGAGGTAATAGGGGGGGCAGGGGGAGTCATGAGCATTGTGGTGCGCCAAGTCCGCCAGATCGCCACGGCCCGACAAGTCGGGCCTCGCGATGACAGGGGGGCAGGTCGGGACTCGTGATGAAAGGGGTGCAGGTCGGGAATCAGAGTGACGAGGTGATGAGGCTGTCGAGGATGGCGGCAAATCTGCGTGCCATCTCGCGGTGGCTATACCTGGCTATCTCAGCATCATCACCGGTGTAGGGGACGGCGCCGGTTGACCTGTACTCCTGGTACATTTGCAGCAGCAGCGGCTTTAGCTCCTGTGCCGTCTGACCGGAGACGCCGGCGCCCGTCTCAGCGAGCAGGTCGTCGATCACATCGGGAAAGCCGCCCACGGCCAGTACGGGCCTGCGGGCGGCCAGGTACTCGTATATCTTGGCAGTATGGACCCCGCGTTCTCTGGCATCATTCCACTTCAGGAGCAGGAGCACCTGAGATTCGCGCTGTTTCTCCAGCGCAACGTCCCGCGGCACAATGCCGCACTGCCGCACGATGTCCCTGAGGCCGCAGCGTTCGGCCTGCCTGTCTATCCAGCCTGCCTCCGGTCCGTAGAAGCGCACCTCTGTGTCGGTTGCATCCGTGCTGCCTTCAGCGATCAGATCGCCCAGGGCGGCGAACAGCGGCCAGGGGCTCTGCCCACGCGGGTAGAGGTTTCCCGTGTAAGTGATGGTGAACCTGTCGGTAAGCTCAGATGGGGTGATGTTCAGGTCGGCCGGGTCGAAGCCGTTGGGGATTGACCATACCGGCATTTGACTGTGGAGGTTTTTCAGGTGGTCTGCCCATGGCCTGGATACCGCCACCAGGCCGTCGGCGCGGGCCAGGGTGGTGACCTCGAGTCTTCTCTCCCTTTTCCTGCGGAGCGGGCTGTATGGGTAATAGTGGTTCTGCGTCCAGAGGTCACGGAAGTCGGCCAGCCAGGGAATGCCCCAGCGGTCCTTGAGCTCCCGGGCGATGATGTGCGCCGTTGCCGGGAATGACGAACTGATAATGGCGTGAATGCCTCCCCGGGAAAGCAGATCGTGGCCGGCCCTGACGGCATCCGCCCTCCATCGCTTCTGGGGGTCGGGGTAGGCGGTAACCTCGCCGACGGCGGCGAGCAGCAGATCCAGTGGAGAGCGCTCCGACCTGATGCGAAGCTTCTTCTTGAGCCCGGCTATCTGTGCCATCAGGGTCTGCTCGGGGTCGAGCTTGAAGAGCCTGCGGCCGAGGCGCAGGACCGGGGAATCAGGGCGGGGGGTTTCTATGACCTCGAACCGGGGATCGGGGCGGCCGGGCAGGGCAGCGGTGAGGATCATCGGCTGCCAGCCGAACTCGGGCAGGTAGTTGGCGAGGCCCAACGGGCGAAGTGCGGCGACGGTGGGGCGGGGGGGAAAGTGATAGGCGATGATGAGGACCTTTTTCAAGTCTCCAGGCTCCTGGGGAGGGGTCTTCGCGGCGGTGTGTGGGGGGTGTGGGGTGGGACCATAATGGTGAATAGTCTAAGGGTGGGAGGGGGATTAGTCAAGGGGGGGAGTGAATAGTGAATGATGAGTAGTGAACAGTAGCGGGAGACGAGATCGCCACGTCGCCCCGATTGCATCGGGGCGCCTCGCGATGACAATAGGGGTAGATCTGGCCTCGCGATGACAGGAGGGGGCGTGCATGGTGAATGGGCACCGGGGGCTATGGGCTGGCAAGCGTCCGGCAGGCGACGATATCCCCGTGGGCCGGGCCTCCGTCATTCACGCCGAAGGCCCTGATGCTGTAGGAGGTGTCGGGCTCGAGATCGTCTATGGTCAACGAGAACGGGCCTTCGCCAAACTCGCCGTGCTCGAAGACTGCGCTGCCGTCAAACAGGACCACACCGTCGATGTAGAAGGCGTAGTCGTAATCACGCACTGCCCCCCTGATAACCACCGCCCACTCACTTCTAAGATCAGGCGGAACGGTACCAGTACCGGTGAGTAGCTGCCACTCGCCATCTCCCGTATGGAAGCTTGTAGCCCAACTATTCCATGCACCACCCCATTCTGTGCATCTGATGCTCACAGTACCCGCAATGTCGGTCTTCACCCACGCTGCGACAGTGACTGTTCTGCCGGACCATCTATTCCTATCGAGCAGGATGCTCCTGGCGAATGAATACCGGGTGTCTCTTGCATATTCATACTTCAGGGCATAGTGCCCGACCTTCACCGGATCGCTAACCCTTGATGCCGTATGCCCATCCCGAAAACTCCACCCCACACGTAGGTTGGCGCTCTCGAAGGAGGGGTTAGCAAGCGGAATGACGGTGGGTGTGGAGGCTCCCTCTGTCCACTCCGTGTACACGAAGCCCCTCACCCACAGGGGCCCGATAGAGATATCTTCCACCTCTCCCCGGGCCTGGAGAGAGGTGGGCGTGACGTCCGTGCAGTCAAGGGTAACCATCTCGGGTTGGGGGGTGACTTTCGGCGGCAGGGGCAGGGTGAGGGCGGGGATGACCACCGCGAAGAGCAGTACGGGCACGACCACTACGACACCGGCGGCGATGATGCCGGCCAGCCTTTTCCTGTTCATTCGGTCCTCCGTTTCATGGTGATCTGTGTGCTCCGGCGCGGTGACCGGCGATCGGGGCTGCGGGGTGGTGGGAGCGGGCCCTGCCGGCCGGTCTGTTCCGGACATGCTAGGGGATGTGGGGGGGGGTTG
>PWUB01000294.1 GCA_003563755.1 Clostridia bacterium | reverse complement strand
CTTCATATTCGCCAGGTGGATACCGGAGTCGGTGGGGATCGAGTACGTCGCCGGGGCGATCCTGCTCGGCGGAGCGCCCTGCACGGCCATGGTCTTTGTCTGGAGCTACCTCAGTGATGGTGATCCCGGATACACGCTGGTGCAGGTGGCGGTGAACAACCTGGTGCTGCTTCTTGCCTACGCCCCCATCGTTGTTCTCCTGCTGGGAATCAGTGCGATCCAAATACCCTGGGATACGGTACTGGCCTCGGTGTTTCTGTACATCGTGATCCCCCTCACCGCCGGGTACGTGGTGCGAAGGCACCTGATCGGCAGCCGCGGACACCAGTGGTTTGAGGGGGAGTTTTTGCCCCGCATCGGGAATTTCACCACGATCGGTCTGCTGCTGACCCTGATACTTCTGTTTTCCTTCCAGGGGGACGTGATCTTAGGAAATCCGCTTCACATCGCCCTGATCGCGGTGCCCCTGGTCATACAGACCGTCTTCATCTTCTTCATCGCCTACATGTGGAGCCGGTTCTGGCGGGTCAAGCGCAGTGTGGCCGCGCCGGCCGCCATGATCGGTGCCAGCAACTTCTTTGAGCTGGCAGTGGCGGTGGCCATTTCGCTGTTTGGCATTGCCTCGGGAGCGGCCCTGGCCACGGTGGTGGGGGTGCTGGTGGAGGTTCCGGTCATGCTGGGCCTGGTGGCCATCGCCAACCGGACGCGGCACTGGTTCCCGGAGAGGGAAGCGGGCGAGGCGGCCTGAGATCCGGGCGCCGTTGAGGGGAGCATGTTATGACCACAGAAGCTATCAGGCAAATCGCCAGTTATGCGCTGCACAGCGGGGCCCGCATGGGGCCCTATCTTTTGCTGGGAATCGTGTTGGCGGCCGCCATTCAGTCCATGATACCCGCGGCCAGACTTCGGCAGCTCTTTGCCGCAGCCGGCGCATGGCCGGTTCTGGTCGCGACGGTGGCTGCCGTGAGCACGCCCCTGTGCTCCTGCGGCACGGTGTCCCTGATGATACCGCTTCTGGCCGCCGGGGTGCCCTGGGGCCCCATATTCGCCTGGCTGATCGCCTCGCCCATCATCAGCCCGACGGGCGTGGTGTTGATCGGCGGAACTCTGGGATGGGACATGGCGATCGCCAAGATCCTGGTGGGCCTGATCCTCGGGGTGGGCGGCGGTCTTCTGGCCAACAGGCTGCAGACGGCGGGACTGCTGGCGGGACAGTCCCGGGTCCCGGTGACGGTGGGCCTGGGTGCCTTCAGCTCCGAGGCGGCCGCGGCCTCGAGGGGCTGCTGTACCGCACCTGCAGTCCCTGGGGCCTCATGCTGCGGTGCGACGGAGGACCCCTCGCCCTGTGCGGCATCTGATGCCCGGGCATCGGCCTGTTGTGAGGTCGGGGAAACGGTCGATCCGGGGCCAGAAAAGGCATCGAGATTCATCCCGGTCCTGCTGGAGTCCCTCCGCAGCCTGCTGCCAATCTATGTGCTGTTTCTCCTGGTCGCAGGGGCCGTCGGGGTGCTGGTGCCCACGGAGTGGATTACCCTGGCCTTCGGCGAAGATGCGGCCTGGGGAGTCCCGGCTGCCGCGGCCCTGGGTATGCCCCTTTACACATCGGTGGCCAGTGCGGTCCCCCTGACCGCGTCCCTGGTTGACCTCGGCATGGCCCGCGGCGCCGCCCTGGCCTTTCTTCTGACGGGCCCCGGGGCGAGTCTTCCCGCCCTGAGTGCCGTGTTGATCATCGCGCGGGTTCGGGTGATGGCCCTGTACCTGATGGTTCTCTACTCCGGGAGCGTCGCTGCAGCCTACCTTTTCGGGCTGTGGTTCTGAGGGGGGTGGGGCGCGAGGTGATCGCGCCCCCCAGCCTCAATTCTCTCGCGCTGCCAGTGATCGCCCTTCCAGCTTCTGCAGGATGACGAGCAGGGGGATGCCCAGGCCGAAGCAGGCCACGATCTGTCCCAGGGACACATAGACCACCGACCACGCCAGGGGGGTGGGGTACCAGAGGGTCAGGTAGGATCCGACGACCAGTCCATTCACCACCACCGGGGGCACAGCTGCCAGCCACATGTTTGGCATCCTGCGCGTCAGCATCGCGGCCAGCAGGGTCGCCAGGCTTCCCAGTCCTATGTCGACCGCTCCCAGGCCCAGGAGGGTGTTTGCCAGCAGGCAGCCGATGAACAGGCCGGGTACCGCCTCGGCCCACAGAAAGGGCAGCAAGGCGAGGGACTCCGCTACTCTGATCTGCACGGGACCGAAGGAGATGGGGGCAAAGGCTGCAGCCAACGCCACATACACGGCCGATATGATTGCAGCTCGGGTCCAGAATCTCATTGTCAGGACCTCCCTGTTTTGGTATGGCGGGTTTCCGCGACCGCCGTCTCCATAATGGTCGCAGGAAACCGGCAAAAGCGCAAGGACCTGCGGGTTCATGCCGCATGAACTGCGAGGGCCCCTGCCCATTTCATGCCGAGTGAGGGAGCCCGCCGGCCGGGGAGCGGAAGAGGTCTCAGTGGAGCTGTGAGATGGGGTGCACATCATGCACAGGGCACTGCGGGATGTTCCGCCGTCGGGGCCGCGTCCTCCATCAGGGGCGGCGTTGTGAAGATGCACCCCCGGCGCATGGGTTGAGATCCTTCGAGACCTTCTATGTCAAGTGCCACCTGGAAAATCGATCAGAGGCGGTGTCATGACGACAGCTTGCCATGAGTTGAGATTGGTGTCTGTTCGTGTAGATGATCGTTTCTTGAGCATTTGGGTGGTATTATGCGGGCCAGGGTCAGCGCCGCAGACACAGCACAGCCATCCCTTCCAGCATTGGTCAATGGGAAGGACCCAGAACAGATAGAAAGCCCCCTTGATGGAACAGTTGTCACCTTACGGCTCTGCCAGGCTCATGGCACCATCAGCGACCGTGGGCATCTGAGGTGCAGCGACATCGGGATTCTCGCTCCGCTCGGTTGCCACCTCCTCATCCGCTGGTGATAGCATGTCCATAGACATCCGATAG
>PWUB01000323.1 GCA_003563755.1 Clostridia bacterium | reverse complement strand
TTTGACACGGAGAATGCCGACCGGTTCCTGCCGGAGGGGCCCTTTGATCACTGGTTGGCCCTGCCCATGTTCTCCTATCTTCTCGAGGAGTTCGGTGAGGAAAGGGTGGCGGACTACATCACACGGCCCCGGTTGAAGGGCGATGACTGGGAGTGGGAAAACCAGCTGACGGTGGAGATGTTCGGGATGACCATGGAGGAGATACTGCGGGAGGCGCTGAGGGAGCCAGCGGAGTTTGAGCGGAGATACCTGGAGAAGCACCCGGCTGACTACACCGTTGAGAGTCTGGAGGTGGTGTTTCGTGGGTTGTTTCCCGCTCAAATGTACCTCCACGCAGGCACCGGGCTCCTGGTCTTCACCGGCGAGGACCGCTCCACACTGGAAGTCATAGACATTGATACCGGCCTGAAAGAGGTGCTGTTTTCGGCGGGTGAGGGTATCGACATGTTGTCCATGCCGGGCTGGTTCCCGGATGGAGACAGGCTCGCGGTGGCCGGCTTCGTCGACGGGGTCAGAAACCTCTACGTGATCGACCTGCAGGCGGATGAGATTGAGCAGATAACCGACACTCCCTATGCCGTCGGCGGACCCGTGGTTTCCCCCTGCGCAGACTACATCGCCTATCGCTCGGAGAAGACCGGTGATTCGGAGATCTTCATCCTGGAGCTTCAGACCGGAAAGACCAGGCAGGTCACCGATGAGGGGCTCAATATGATCTGGCCGACATGGAATCCATCCGGGGACAGACTCGCCTTCCTGGACCGGTACCGGAGCCAGATCGGCGTGTTCCATGTAAAGTCCGAGAGGCTGGAGTGGATGGATATAAGTCCCCACGGCCTGGAGGACTACCGAATGGCAGCATGGCTCTCCGACGACGAGGTGTTGGTGCCGGTGAGACTGTTCGGCACGGGTTATAGGTCGTTGGTATCCGTGGACGTGAACACGGGTGAAGTCGAGCTCTGGGGAGGTTTCGAGTTCGGGGCATTCCTCATGATGCCCCTGGATGCTGCCGACCGCACTTTTGTTGCTACGCCGCGTCTTTATGACCGGCAGGGGCGGGACATACGGCGCATGATCGCGGTGGTCCGGTTCGAGCCGCAGGCACGTTGATGATGGTATCCGGTGCTGTATTGCGGGAACCATCGCAGGGAAGCGGTGGTTGGTCGGTGTGATGAACACTCGACATGCAGGGGTGACCAGGGGATACGCATGCAACGGTGCGCGGTGGCGAGGACATCTGGGTGGGGGTGTGCGCGACAGAACTCTCGGGCTTCGGCCGCCGCTGGTGGATGAAGAGGAGCTGTCGTTCATCCTGCTTGTGCAGGGGAGCAGTGCACAGACGCGGGTCGTAAGACGCCGTATGCCATCTCAACTGGATGTTGGGGCACCCCTATCCGGACAGCTCCTGGCTTCGTCCTTTCCCCGGGTGGAGACAGGATCGGCACCAGGTGCCACCAGGGCAAGGGAGGGGACACGAATGGGATCGGGTAAGAAAACCGGACTGCCACTTCTCATCTTACTGGCGGTACTTGTAATGGTGGCGGCCGGCATCTCGGCGGGGTGTGGAGGAGGCACCCTGGAAGGACAGTTCGCCCTACTGCACCACGGACCCGGGATGGACGACGTGCTGCTGGTCCTCGACGGCAGGATCTACTCCATCCCCATCGAGGAGGGAACGCCGCAGCCCCGGTTGCTGCGCGACTCGATCCGCGTACTGGATGTCTTCATACCACTCGTCAACCATGAAGATGCTGAGATGATCCTGTACACCTTCAGGCCACAGTCAAGAGGCGGTCGGTTGACCGCTCCCGTGAATATCCACAGTTTCACCCGGCAACTTCCCGACGGTGACCTGGAGCACGAGGTATCCTTCCCCCGGGACGGTGAGCCGCCGGAGCTGATGGATGAGGCACTGGAGGTCGGTGCCCCCCTCATCCCCGTCATGTTCAGAAACCAGCAGCTGACGTTTCAGCACGACGGTACCTGGTACCGGTTGACAGTCGATGTCGGGGACATCCGTGGACATCAGCGCTTTCGGTACACCTTCCACATCGAGAACATCGGTGATGATGCGGAACCCGGACTGACCGTTTCTGGGTATGACAGGCTGGAGGCAGGCGACAGGGTCACAATCTGGCATCCGGACGGGTGGGACGAGGAAGAGCGGCGGGAACTGGAGCAGAGGGTCGAGGCTGCACTGTCATTGTTGAACGAGGTGTTTGAGCCAGGATACCGGCTGCCGATGAACATGACCATCGCGGACCAGGAGGACCAACTGCTCCTATTCAGGCACGGCTGGCCGCTGTCCACATCTTACTATCCGCATGCTCGATACGCCTGGCCAGGCACAGGGCTGCCCTCCACATGGTGGCTCCGCCATGAGCTCACCCACGCTGTGCACATCAACGCACTGCTGGAAAGAGGTATGTCTCCCTATGGAGTTCCCACGTGGGCCTTTGAGGGACTGGCCGTGAATTTTGAGATTCCACCCGATCACCTGGTCCACTACGACTACCCGAAGCTGTCCAGGTCGCAGGGGGTGACCCTGCACCGGTTCAACCCGGTGTCATTTGACGCTGACAATATTCGGGAGCTTCTCATCGAGAGGACTATGCCTTATCAGTTCTACCTCCTGGGCCAGTGCATGATCCTGTACCTGGTGGAGGAGTTCGGCTTCGACAGGATGATGGAGTACGTAGTGGCTGTGCGCTCTCACGCCGGAAATGACCCCGACCGCGAGGACGATGTGACCCGGGAGTTCTTCGGTATGACCCAGGCGGAGATACTCCGGGCCGCCCTGGAGGAGCCCGTGGAGGTATCCGAAAGGCTGCTCCCGGACTACGTGGTGTCGGAATGGGAGCTGCTGACGGACGTGAGCCTCAGTCCGAGCGCTCCCGATATCGCGCCCCAGGGGGACCGTGTTGCTTTCATGCCGAGAGAGGGGATCCTGATCCTGGTGATGGACCTGGAGTCAGGTGAGGTGCAGACCGTCCTCGGGGAAGATC
>PWUB01000089.1 GCA_003563755.1 Clostridia bacterium | reverse complement strand
GTCGAAGAAACCGGGTGCGGCTTTCGCATTCCACCCTGATGATGTAGTCGAGGATCTCATCTTTACTGCGGAAGTAGTTGTAGATGGTTCCCACGGCCACACCCGCGGACTCCGCAATCATCTGGGTCGTGGCGGAGTGGAATCCCCTTTGAGCGATGACTTTTATCGCTCCCTGACGAATCTGCTCCCGTCTGTCCATGCAAACACCTCTCTGAATGAATGCTCACTCACTCAATGATACGGTACATGGTGTGGACCGTCAAGGTTTCAGGCATTCATTCCTTTCCGCTCCTTTTCTCTGGTACGGCATCCCAAGAGACTGTGAACCAGCAGAGAGGCCCGAGAAAGGATGGGGTGCAGTACAATGGCATCGCGATACCCGCGCAGAAGAACCTCCCGGATGTCGGCGACGACAGGCCTGTCGACCACGGCTGCGCCTTTCGCTCCATGCGGGGGATCACGATGAAGCCCTCGGAGATGGCCGACAGTTCTATCGCCCGGGTCTGCAATGTCGGTTCCATCCCGCAACTCGAGGCAGATGATGCCGCGATCTGACTCGATCTCACTCCAGGCTTCCTCGGTGAGCCTGTGATGGAAGACAGTCCAGTCCCCGTCCTGTCTCTCAATCATCTCCGACTCGCTGAAGCCAGCCGATTCGAGCTCTCTCTCCCTCGGTGTCCAGCAGCGTCAGAAGCAGCCGACCCACTCGTGATTGCATCGGCCCCTGACGAAGACGGGGGGCTGACTGTTGGTGCAATAGCGTCTGGTCTCCGTCATTGTCGGCATCCCGGGCAGTACCTCCCGCGTCGCTTCGAGAACGGCCGCTCCGTACGCGTCCTCAGCCGCCAGCCTGTCTTCAGAATCGTCCTCTGGGACGATTTCGGGAACATCGACAGCCGCACTGCATGAGCCCAGGAAACCGGCCAGCAGCACTCGGGCCATCAACCCTGTGACCCTTCACATCCTGCGCTCCTTCCCTCTAGCGTGCGCCTTCTTTACGCGCCAGCTGTGACGCTCGAATGGCTGCGAGTTCACCACATGCGCAGCTGCGGCAGGGTGAGATGGCCCTTTCCCCATCTCGTGCGCTCCCCGCGGCGCCGTGCGGGTGGATTGTGAGGGTGTGAGAGGCGAGGAAGTCCCTACTGCTGGCTCAGAGCCTGCCCCCGGGTTCGCGGTACCAGTTCGGGACCCAGCTCCTGAACCCGTTGTAGCATTCTGCCACGGCCCGGGCGTTGGAGAGCATTGTGCTCAGCTCACCGGCACCGAGGGGAATGGCCCCCGGGATTGACGCCAGCAGGTTGGTGGCGTTGTACAGACACATCAGCCGGAAGAACTCGTCCGGCACCCTGTCAGGGAAATAACCGTGAATCTGTCCCAGGGCGAAGGGCACACTGCAGCGCCAGGTAAAGACAAAGCGGTCATATTCCTCCCACGGATCCCCCACGCCCGACCGATTGAAATCGATGATCCCCAGATGCATCCCCGGAGTGATCAGCATGTTGCCGAGATGATAATCCCCGTGCTGCAGGGTCTGCGGTCGACCATCCAGACGGCTGGTGTTGCTGAGCAGCAGCTGCATAATACTTTCCTCGTGGGGGACTCTCACTTCACAGCGCAGGTACTTGCCGATGACCGATCTGATCTTGCGGCTGTATTGCGAGCCCCAGGGCTCCTGCCCGTCTGGTGCGGGCAGGGAGTGCATCCTGTGCAGTATACTGCCGGCGGAGACCCCCAGCTCATACTGGTGCTGCTCCGTCAGCCGGGGCAAGATGCTCTCAGCCTCCTGTCCGTCAACCCAGGTCAGCAGCGTGTACACGCTCGAACCCGCGCTGCACACACCGAAGTCCACCGGCCTGGGGGTGATTATCCCCAGGCTGCTGAGGGACGTGAGCCGCTCGTAGTCGAGCTTCTTCCTCGCGTACTCCTCAACACCAGCTACTCGCAGCAGGAATCGGCTGCCGGCGACATCTTCGATGTAGAATTTCTCATCCCCGGACCATCCCCGGTACAGTGGGTCAATTGTCACCCAGTCAGCAAGACCGGGGATGTCTCGCAGCGTCGGCAAACTGACCACCATCCCCCCCGTTCAGACCGCGGTGAGACACCTGTGAAAAGGAGACACGTCCAACATATTATGCCGCAGACTGACCTCCATTGCCAGCATCTACGATAGGCCGTCATCATCTCAGTGTGCTTTTCAAAGAAGTGAGCGAGATGCGGGCCCACAGCACCCGGGGACCCCGACGGGGCGAAACGTGCTGGGTTCCCGCAGTACTGACCCTGTCCCGCGGCCGATGGAGGCACAGGGAGGGCAGAGGCCAGATCCACACCTGCCGACGCGGAGGAGCTTTAGATGTGGACTGAGAAGCAGCACATGTAGGATGATGTAGCAAACGGAGAGGTGCTGCGATGGTGGACTCTGGCCGGCCTTTGCCCAGACCAAGGCTCAGAAGGGTCCAGCCGAACTCTCGACCGTTCCGCCAGATTGCAGCCTGCAGAGCGGGCTCCGTGTTAACACAGGCCAGCCTCAGATGGTGAAAGAGTCCATCAGAAGGTCAGACTCCTGACGGGGTGGCGCTAGTAGCCTGGGTTTGACTGTGGCAGATCAGAATCTGAGAGGATGAGGCGAGATGGTTGACGACAGGAGAATGAACCATAAGGCCGTCCTGGCTTTTACGCTGGGAATACTGTCGATCATCATCCCCGGCCTTGGATTGTTCCTCGGCATCATGGGGTTGATCTATGCAGCGGGCAGTATAAGGGAGATAGAGAGCACTGCCGAGAAGGGGATGAGTCTCGCCCTCGCCGGTAAGGTCCTCAGCATAGTGGGTGCGATCATCCACGGGCTGTTGATTCTGCTGCTCATTGTCTCCTATTCAGTATATATGGGGCCTCCCCTCATGTCCTGACTTTATGAGGGTCGACAACAGCGAACTGCCCGCATACAGGCTGGGGTAGGCCTATCACCCATGGGGCCGCAGGGGCCTCGACGACAGCAGCCCGCAGG
>PWUB01000112.1 GCA_003563755.1 Clostridia bacterium | reverse complement strand
TTTGGGTGAGCTGCAGCCCCGGATAACCGCGGATGAGGCCGTGGATGCCCTGGCTGCCACCCTCACCGCCAGCGGAGAACCCAGGCTGGAGGCAAAGGGAGGGAGCCTCCGCTACGTGATTCCTGTGACCGGCGTCCAGCGGGTCACTGCAGTGTACATAGATGCCCTCTGGGGGGCGTACGAGGGCATGCTCTACTCTATCCACGATGACGGGGTACTGACCGACTGAGCCCTGCGGTCGGAGAGCGCGATCTTTCAACCTGTGGATTCACTCCAGTGAACACCCTCCGCCCCGGGCCCGCTGCCTCACCCGTGGTGCAGACTGCGGAAGCGCGGGCGGTTGAGCTCCATGAGGAACATCCCCACGTTGTCGAACCTGTCACTGCGCAGCACACCTGTCTTGACATAGCCCGCCTTCTGATAACAGCGTACCGCCGCGGAATTGTCTGTGAGGACTCGCAGGTACACCGAGTCCAACCCCCTTTCCAGCAGGTATCCTGTCATCAGCGTCAGGGCCTCCGTGCCGTATCCCCTTGATCTATGTTCCGGCGAGGCAATGCACATTCGTATCTCCGCACTGTGGCGGGCCCAGTTGATATCTGTGAGTTGTATGTAGCCGATGGTCTGCTCGTCGATATTGCGAATTATCATGTAGGTCTCCTGCCGTTCTTCTCTGGGGGTTGGTGTCGCCTGCGAGCCACCCATCTCCGCACGCAGCTCTGGTCTTCTCAACCAGCTCTGAATCAGCACGTGATCACAGGGACCAGCGCGAACCAACCGTATCCGGTCGCACACGATGACTGCGTCCTCCTCCCCACGCAACAGTCACCTTATTCGCACTTGTGCCCCTCACACCTTCAGTGAATTATCGCCATCGTTGGAGCCCGGCGGAGGTCGTCACAATGTGGGCAATAGGGTAGGGGTCCTGATGGAGCACCCTGGCATAATGGGGTGCCCCGTGAGATCCCGCACGGCTCGGGCTATCCCGTGAGGCCGACGGAAAAGTGAGCCCGCCGAGGCACGGCCTCGCGCGGGCTCACCTGAATGCGAAACGGATCAAATCAGGCGGTTACTTCCTCTTCTTCATCCTCGCGGCCATCGCCGCCGCTGATGATCAGGGGTTCTGCGCCCTTCATCACCGCATCCTCGGTGATGATGACCTTACGGACATCACTGCGCGACGGTATATCGTACATCACGTCGAGCATGATGTCCTCGATTATGGATCTCAGCCCCCGGGCTCCTGTACCGCGGTTCATGGCCTTTGCAGCGATGGCCAGCAGAGCCTCGTCGTGAAACTCCAGCTCTATGTGATCCATCTCGAAGAACTTCGTATACTGGCGAACCAGGGCGTTCTTGGGGCGGACCAGGATGTCTGAGAGCTGTTTGTCGTCCAGCTCGTTCAGGGGCGCCACCACCGGCAGCCGCCCCACGAACTCGGGGATCAACCCGTACTTCATGAGGTCCTGGGGCAGGACCCGCTTGAGGGTCTCGCCGATGTTCTCCTCCTGCCGGGGCTTGATGTCGGCGCCGAAGCCCATCACGTTCTTTCCGACACGCTGGCGGATGATCCTCTCCAGCCCGTCGAAAGCCCCTCCACACATGAAGAGTATGTCCGTGGTATCGATCTGCAGAAACTCCTGGTGGGGATGCTTGCGTCCACCCTGCGGGGGAACGCTGGCAACGGTTCCCTCGAGGATTTTCAGCAGGGCCTGCTGTACGCCCTCACCGGAGACATCACGGGTGATCGATGGGTTTTCCGACTTGCGAGCGATCTTGTCAATCTCGTCGATGTAGATGATGCCTTTCTCCGCGCGTTCAATGTCGTAATCTGCCGCCTGGATGAGCTTGAGGAGGATATTCTCCACATCCTCGCCGACGTAGCCTGCCTCCGTCAGCGAAGTGGCGTCCGTGATGGCGAACGGGACGTTCAGCATTCTCGCCAGGGTCTGAGCCAGCAGGGTCTTTCCGCACCCCGTGGGACCCAGAAGTAGGATGTTGCTCTTCTGCAGCTCTACATCATCAACTTTGCCGCCCATCCGCACCCGCTTGTAGTGATTGTAGACGGCAACGGACACGATCCGCTTGGCCCTGTCTTGGCCGATCACATACTGCTCCAGAAAGCCCCTTATATCCCGGGGTGGCGGAATGTCTTTGATGTCCAGATCCACTTCATCCCTGAGTTCTTCCTCGATGATGTCATTGCAGAGAGCGATGCACTCATCGCAAATGTAAACGCCCGGACCGGCGACGAGCCTCCTGACCTGTTCCTGATACTTTCCGCAGAACGAACACTTGAGTTGTCCCTTGTCCTCGCTAAATTTGAACATCCTCCCTCTCCTCTCTATCCCGCGTTATGAGCGGGATAGAATAAGCGACTAGTCTTCGGTCATCGGATGCAACACCCGGTCGATCACGCCGTACTCCAGGGCTTCCTCGGCCGACATGAAGAAATCGCGGTCCGAATCCTTGGTCACCTGCTCGACGCTCCTGCCGGTATGTTTGGCCATGAGCTCATTGTACCGCTTCCGCATCTTGAGTATTTCGTCGGCGTATATCCTGACGTCCTCGGCGCTGCCGCCTGCCTGGCCGCTGGGCTGGTGAATCATGATCCGAGAGTTAGGCAGCGAGTACCGCTTGCCCTCGGTCCCTCCCGCCAGCAGCAGGGCGGCCATACTGGCCGACAGACCCACACAATAGGTTACGACGTCGGGCTTGACATGTTGCATCGTGTCGTAAACACCGAGCCCGGCATCCACCGCACCGCCCGGTGAATTTATATATATGGAGATGTCGCGGTCCGGATCATCGGCCTCGAGAAAGAGCAGCTGAGCGATGACCAGGTTGGCAACACTGTCGTCTATCGGGCTACCGATGAAGATGATTCTGTCCTTCAACAGCCGCGAGTAAATGTCGTAGGCTCTCTCACCCCGCGCCGTCTGCTCAACGACCATGGGTACAAGGTTCATCTCTGTACCATCCTTCCCCGTGTCAGATCGAGGTGTAACAT
>PWUB01000149.1 GCA_003563755.1 Clostridia bacterium | reverse complement strand
TGGGGACATCGATCAGCCCTTCTACCAGTCTCTTACCACGGAAGTCGTGTCTGGCCAAGAGGTAGGCCAGGGGAACCCCGAGAAAGAAGCCTGCGATAGTGGCGATCAGGGCAGCATAGAGGGTCAGCGAGATTGACTCCACCACCTGCCTGTCGATGAGGGTCGTCCAGAAGGCCTCGGCTTCCGCCACCGAGGAGACCAGCATCTTGAGCAGCGGCACAGTGATGAAGAGGAAGATGATGAGTCCGAGAAGGGCGAAGACCCAGGTAAGGCTGTGCCGAGCAGGCGAGAGGGCCCCGGCCCGATCCCCCCGCGCCCTGAAGGGACTGAAGCGCTTCCCTGGCTTACGTCGCTCCACCCTGTTCCTGACGCCGGCTCCTGGCCCCCGCGTCACTGTCCCGAACCCAGCAGATTCTTCAGATCATCTGGGAGGTTCTCAGGGTTATCGGCAACGAGGGTCCGGAACGGTTGATGCTGTTCGGCGAATATCCTCTGACCCTCGGGGCCGAGCAGGAACTTGACGTAGTCGAGGGCCACCTCGGGGTGAGGGCTATTCTCCGGGATGGTCACCCCGTAGAGGATCTCCTGACAGACGAAGTCCGGGATGAGGGATGCGAACCTCTGGTAGTCGATTCTGACCCTGAGGTCGTATCCGAGGCTCTTGAAGTCGTCGGAGCCCAGGTTGATCGCCGGTGGAAACTCGAGGAAATGGAGATTCCGCTGTTGAGCAACGCTCTTGTATTCGAAGGCGTAGTCGATGTCCCCCGACTCCAGTATGCCAAGCAGAACGACACTTGAGCCCCGGACACTGACGGTCTGGGGCCTGATGATCTCAGGCACCATGATGGTGCACTGACCATCTTCGATATGCGGCACGATGGGATAATCGAAGTCGCCCAGCACGTCGTGGAATATGTCATTGTCCTCGTACAGCAGACCGGCGAGCCAGCTGGCCATCAGAGCCCGGTATCCGCAGGCATCGAATCGGGGATCCGGTACGCCCAGCTTCACGTCGGGCCGCGAAACGATTTCGTACCAGTTGTCGACGTTGATCTCGTCAGCGTACCTGCTCCCCGATGTATAGCCGAGGCCCAGGGTATTCGAGGCGAACTTGATGGTCCAATCGGCATAGCTGCTATCGCTGTCGGGCATCTGCACCGTATACATCATGGCTGGAATAAGAGAATGGTCGGCTACCGCCACCACATCGGCTTCGGTTCCGAGCTCCGTAACCCGTCGGATGACCTGGACACTGCCGTGACCCTCGGTCAGGACTTTGACGTGGGGATTCGCGGCCTCATAGGCTCTGGCCACCTCTGTAAACGGGACCATCAGGCTGCCCGCGCAGATCACCTTGAGCTCGATCTGCTCCCGGCGCATGAGCGCGCATCCCTGGGAAGTCAGAGACAGAACGGCAACTGCCACGAGTGCGAGAAGAAGACGTGTTCCTCGCTGCCAACGGTTCATACGCTCATCCCCCGGTGCTGTTGCTCGGCGTCAGGGTGCGTATCTCCAGACGGTTGACCCATTTGACCCACCAGTGTCCTTCGGTGAACAGGCCATCAGGATTGGTGACGGCCAGTCTCAACGGCTTGCCGTCGCCCTGGGCCAGGGGTTGGCCCTGCTGCTGGAAGATGAGCAGAAACTCAGTGTCACCCTCGGGCAGGAGTCGCAGTGTGTCCGGCTCGAAGGTGTCGATCTCACCGTGTAGCTGCCGGTAGTCGAAGACGGCGGAGTACCCATCCTTCGCGGCTACCCACAGGACATCGGACGGCGTCATGCCGCCGACCAGATCTAACAGGGTCTCAAGTTGGATCCCTTTCACCGTGTAAGGACCAGACACGGAGCCCACGGACGAGAAGAACCCCGCTCTGGTCTCCACAGCGGGCAGCGCCTGCAACTCATCATAGGAGAGGACGACCTCCTGCCCCTCACTCCCGATGAGGGTAAGATCCCACTCGACAGGTTCCGTCTGGTCGCGGCCGCCCCACTGCTGCAGACCCAGAAAGACCGCACCGGCGCAGAGCAGCAGCCCTGCAACCAGAATCAACAGTGTCTCTCGTCTCCTTCCTGCGTATAGGCGGTTCAGTTTGCTTCCCTCCTGATCCGAATGAAGGCCAGCGAGATGAGGGCCAGGCCGAGGACGCCGATTCCCACGGCTACCCACAGGGTGGGAGTCAGTATGCTGCCAGGACCCGAGTCCGGTGGCATGACCCCCGTCTGCGTGTCTGCATCTCCGGACAGGGGCTCCGGAGCCAGGGGCTGCGTAAGAGCGTCGGCCGGAGGGGGTGCATCCTCTGAGTAGATGATGATCCCGTTGATCCACTTGCCAGAAAGCCCATTGGTGCTGGGGAAGCCCTGGTAGAAGTGCTGGTACTTCTCCTCGGGCAGAGCCAGGCGCATGTCATCATTGCCGAAGACGTACTGCCCGGCCTCATTCGGTATGCCGGACATGAAGACGATCCGCATAGCGGTGTGATACCCTTCGACGCCCGGATAGCCGGTCCCGTGTCTCTCCCCAGACTCAGAATCGGCTCCATTGTACCAAGCCAGGACTATGGACCCCTGCCTCTCCAGTGGCTCGTAGACATTCTCGTACGCAAACTCGGTGTGCCACCCGTCAACGGCCACGAGACGGACCTCATCTCCGGGACTCATTCCGCCCACAAGCTCGCACAAGTCGCGGACGTTGGTGCCCATCACAGCGCCTCTGTCCTTCAGGTTCTGGGTCCTCGACGGATCCCACATGTCGCCCTCGAACACCGGGCCCTGATGGTAGTAGTGCGTCTCACCGTCGCCGTACACCGGCAGATTCTCCTCCATCCATTGGTAAGATACCGTTGTTTCATCAAGAATGGTGGTGCCGTCGGCAGCGTACTTGACGATGTGGACCTCCGTTGTTGCCCCTGCCGCCACCGCAGGCAAAGGAGCACCAGCGAGGACGCCCACCAGGCCGCCCAGTAGTAGAAACACAACCGTAAGTCTTTTCATCCTTTCAGACCCTTTTCTCG
>PWUB01000231.1 GCA_003563755.1 Clostridia bacterium | reverse complement strand
GTGCCCGGCAGCACGTGAAAGAAGGGCTTCCGTTCGATGGGGTCCTCCTGGAGCAGGGCGGGGTTTGCATAGGCCAGGGTATACCCCCTCCCGCCGCGGTTTTCGCGGACCCTGCAGGGAGCTCTTTCACCCTCGGCCAGCTCACACCGCCTGGGGCACAGCTCGCACCGGATTCGTCTCCCCTCCAGTTCCGTGAACCACGGAGACCGAACGGGGTTCATAAAACCCTTCTTCTGCTCCAACAGCGTCGCCCCGACCTCATCAGTAGGCTTTCTCACGGGTTCTTCTTCCCCCGGGGCACAGCCGAGGATGCTGGACAGAAGAAACAGGCAGATTCCTGCTCCCCCGCCCTTGAGAAACTGCCGCCTGCTCAGCCTACCCGTCGGACACTGCTCCCGTGACATGAAGTTTTTCACCTCCTCCCGACACCATGAGTACCACGCAGGCCGTGGCGCTGGCAACTGCGGCCAGCATGCAGCAGGCGGTGATGCCGAGGACCGGCGCCACCAGGACACTGGCAGCCACCGCCCCCACGCAGGCTCCGAAGAGTTCCACCCCGTACACCGTGCCCGTGGACCTGTCGACCCGCTGCCGCAGGGACATGTAGCAGGCCACCGCCAGGGGGAAGTCCACGCCGTTGATCAGGCCCGCCACGAAGGTCACCGTAAAGAGCAGCACCAGCACGATGGCGGGAGCCCCGACCCCCGCCACCGCGGGGAGGACAAGGGCGATCAGGACCGCCAGCAGGGCCATGAAGAGCTGCACGAGGGCGAGAAGACGCAGGTTCACCTTGTCAACCACGTGGCGATGGGTGAAGAAAGCACCCAACGCGAGCCCGGCCATGAACACCGCCGTTATGAGCCCCACCAGCTCGTACACAAACCCGTATATGCTCTGAAAGGAGAACAGGAGTGCTATCTGCAAGCTCATAGTCGAAAGCCCGGTGGTCAACACCGTGAAGAGAACGGCGAATCCCACCGACCGCCTCCTCCATGCCCTCCCGGGCATCGAACGCAGCCCGAGGGCTGTGAGCAGGGGAATCAGGGCCAGGGGCAGGATCCACCATGACTGCACGCGCAGGAGGTTCTGCAGCGAGTAAGCGCGGACGTCCCTGGTCAGATCCTCCCAGAATACCAGCGTGTAGTAGTAGGCGATGGGCCTCATATCCGAGTTGATGAAGTAACGCTCGCTTACCGGGGCCAGTCCGGCCTCCATCTCCTGCAGCCGCTCCACCGTGCCCGGAAACGCCGGGACAGCACCGGGGCCTTCCAGGTGAGCATCCGGGCTGCGTCCGTGGTTGCGGACCACCCAGTTAACCCGTGCCAGTTGAGTTTCCTCGAGGATGGTGAAAAATCGCCCGGGCGAGAAGCCCTCAACATCGATACCGCGTGCCCCGTAACGCTCATACAGGAGTCGGGCATCGACGGATACCTGCTCCGGGGCATCGGATGCGAAGTAGAGCATGAACCGCTCCCCCGCCAACAGAACGTGGTCAAAGACCCTCCCCAGGGTGTGATACACGGCAGTGTTGCGGTTGGCTATGGCCGTACCCCGCAGGTCCGGGGTGGAGGTGACGCCCGTGACAAAGACACCTCCGGCACGCAGGAGGTCACTGGCTTCCCGGAAGAACTCCTCGGTGTAGTAGCGGTTCAGTTCGGCGGTATAGGGGTCGGGGTGGTCAACGATTATCACGTCGTACGTCTCCCCTGCCGTCTTGACGAAGAGTCTGCCGTCGGCGTGGATCAAGTTCACCCTGGGATCATCGAGGGCCTCTCGTGTGCCTCTTGATACGTAGGGGAGCGCCGCCCCCGTAAGCACCTCGTCCAGTTCGACGTAGTCCACCCTCTGCACGGGATGCTCCAGGACCTCCCGGAGCAGCCCGCGCAGCCCACCCCCGATCAGGAGAATCCGCTCCGGGTTTTCGTGCTGCACCATCGCCAGGTGGGCGAAGTTGACGGCATCCTGCTCTTCAAAGCCCGGAACCAGGGTCTCGGGCCCGGCGGTGCTGAAGACGAGATGCCCGCTCTGAAAGAAGCTGTACTGGTCCTCACGCCTCGCCACCGTGATCGCCCCGTACCTCGACTGCTGCACATCCACCAGCTGGTACTCGGGGGAAAACTGCCTCCACTGCACACCGTGAGCCCAGTCGTCCACCCGGTCCATCAGGGGAAAGGCCAGGGTGATGATCACCAGGATCCCCACCACCAGGATGGGCATCCTCGATCGGAATCGGCCCGGAGCCCAGCCGGCCCCGGGTCTGAGGGACAGGACAGCGGCGAACATCAATCCACCCGCCAGCACCCCGGACTGTATGGAGTTCAGCTGATGAACCAGGAAAAAAGTGAAGAGGATGCCGCCGAGCATGCTGCCCGCTGCTTCACCGATGTACGTTTTCTCCGCGCCGGAAGTGTCCTCTACCCCGTCTCCCTCGCGCCAGGCCCGCGACAGCACCACGAAGGCTGCGCCGAGAAGCAGGCAGACGGGCGCCATCAGGGTCAGGCAGGAAAGAGCCATGTCAGCCAGGGAAAGGTAGGCTCCGGGAAGAAGATCGAAGAAGCCGCGAAGCCCCCGCACCAGCAGGATCGTCACCGGCAGCATAACCACCAGGGCCGCAGTAGTGACCAGGAGCAGGCGACGAGGACGCCCGATGCCCTCGATAAAATGGCCCCCGAGGTGACTGCCGACCCCCACCCACAGCAGCCAGGAGGCAAGTATCAGTCCAATGGAGAGCTCGTTGCCGTGAAAGACCATCAGGAGCTCCCGCAGGAGCAGTACCTGGGCGATCTGCGATACGGCCCCGAGCATCAGTACTGCTGGGAGGTGAGACGGCACTCGTAGCTTCATGATTACCCCGCACCCTTGGATCCTGTGCCAAGGTCCTAAGGCTCAGGACCCGAATACCTCATTTCATCTGTAGTACCCGAAGGCTGAGCGGCCCCACCCGCACCCGCGTGTGGGTGTTCAGTGCCCCTGCCCACGGGAAAGTACTCTGCCTTTGTCAGTGCCATGTCGT
>PWUB01000021.1 GCA_003563755.1 Clostridia bacterium | reverse complement strand
TGGTGGGTGCAAAATGACGGTCCCGTTCAACGGGCAGCCCCAGGGGCCCGCGAACCGACTCGATCTCCTCAAGGGAGAAGTATCCCAGCTCCGGATAGTGACCCACCACGTATCCGAAGCACACATCATCACCATCGAACTCAATGACGTACCAGGTCCAGCTGGCATCGGGAGTGAAGAACCTGGCATGTACGAGGGGATCATCCTCGCACTCCGTGCAGTAGAGCCCGGGAATGCGTTCCCGCAGCTCAGCTGTCATCAGCTGCATCTCGGGCCTCCCTCCACCTGCCTCTTGACAATTTATACCACAAAGTCCCCGCGTCGGTAAACGCCCATCCGCGTCACGGCGAAAGGATGAGGGATCATTGGCAGCGAAGAAGATCCCATCACCCCCGGAATCTCTCTTCGGGACAGATGCTGTTACTTTGCGAAGGAGGGACCCTGCCATGAGACTGGTAATCGGCATGATCAGTCACGAGAGCAACACTTTCAGCGTGATACCCACGGATCTGGAGGCCTTTGCCGAGAGGGGACACTACCTGGGAGAAGATATCATAGCCGCCTTTGAGAACACGAACACACCCGTCGGAGGCTTCATCCACGGTGCCCGCGGGGCGGGAGTTGAACTGGTGCCCACCGTCGCTGCTGGGGCTGTCCCGGCCGGCCCCGTCACCCGGTGCGCCTTCGAAACCCTGCTGGGTCAGCTGCTGGAGGGGATAGAGGCCGCCGGTGAGTTCGACGGAATACTGCTGGCGCTTCACGGTGCCATGGTGACCGACGATCACGAGGATGGAGAGGGTGTCATCCTACAGGCCGTCAGGGACGAGGTGGGCCCGGAGATCCCCATCATTACCACCCTCGACCTGCACGGCAACGTCACGGACATGATGATTGATTGTGCGACCGCTTTCTTCGGCTATGACACCAACCCCCACGTGGACGGTGGGGAGCGGGGTGTGCAGGCCCTGGATGCGATGCGCCGGGTCGTTGAGGAGGGCCTCTCGCCCGTAATGGCCCGAACGCAGCCGCCCCTGATGCCGCACCCCCTCAGGGTACGCACCGACACCGGTCCCCTCGTTCGGCTGTTCGAGAGGGCCCGGGAGTGGGAGTCCAGGCCCGGTGTGGTCAACGTTTCCGTCTTCGGAGGATGGCCCCACGTCGATGTCCGTGATGCGGGGATCTCCTTCGTGGCGGTGACCGCTGCCGACCCTGTGCTGGCCCGGGAGATAGTGGACGACATGCACGATGCGGCCATGAGCCGTCTCGGGGAGTTTTTGCCCCGCGACCTGGTCGGGGTCGATGAGGCCGTGGCCAGGGCCGTACGGGCGGCCGCCGGACCGGTGATCCTGGCGGAGATCGGAGACAGTCCTGCCGGGGGAAGCTCGGGGGACGGCACCTACACCCTCCGCGCCCTGCTCGAGGCTGCGGTCGACAGCGCGGTCATCCTCATCAAGGATCCGGAGGCCGTGGATCGCGCCGCCAGGGAGGGTGTCAGGGGCAGGATATCCATGGAGGTGGGCGGAAAGACCGACGAGTTTCACGGCTCACCCGTGATGATCGAGGGTACCGTCAGGGCGCTGACCGACGGCATATACGCCAACCGTGGGCCCATGTCCACGGGGGTCGTGGTGGATGTGGGCCGTACCGCGGTGGTCAGGGTGGGACCGGATTTCGACGTTGTGCTCACCGAGAGAAGAGTATCACCGACGGACCCCGAGGTGTTCAGGCAGGCCGGAGTGGAGCCGTCGCTGAAGAAGATAGTGGTTCTCAAGTCGGGCGGGCACTTCCGTGCCGCCTACACCGACATGGCGGCAGAGATCATCGATGTCAACACCCCGGGAGTTACGGCGGCCGACCTGAGTTCCTTCGAGTACCAGAGGGTCAGGCGCCCGGTGTTTCCCCTCGACGAGCTGACCATGAAGACGCGCTAGCGGGTAGGAAAGGAGCTGCAGGGACAGTGCATACTGTGGACAGAAAGGAAGCAGAGACACTACTGGCAGAGCTCATCGCCATCGATTCCGTTAACCCGTCCCTGGTGCCGGGAGGCGCCGGGGAGGGGGAGGTCGCCGAACGCATACTGGAGTGGTTCCGCTCGCAGGACATGCCAGCAAGGCTCGACCCCGTTGCCCCCGGGCGGCCGAACGTCATCGGGGTTCTGCCCGCCCACGGCACGGAAGAGGACGATACCTTCACCGGGCGCCACGGCCTGATGCTCAACGGGCACCTGGACATAGTCAGTACCGATGGCATGCAGATCGAGCCGCTGGTGCCCCGATTCGAGGGCGACCGTGTATACGGCCGCGGCGGTTTCGACATGAAGGGCGGCCTGGTGATGGGTATGATGGCCATGGCTGCCGTCAGGCGTTCGGGCCGCAAGCTGAATAGGTCGGTCCTGTTCACCGGCGTGGTCGATGAGGAATACGCCAGTATCGGGACCGAGGACGCGGCCGCACGGTACGAGGCGGAGGCGGCGGTGGTGATGGAACCCACGGGCCTCAGGCTGCATCTCGCCCACCGGGGATTCGCATGGGCCACCGTCGAGACCCTGGGGAGGGCAGCCCACGGCAGCGCGTACGAGGCGGGCATAGATGCCATCGCGAAGATGGGCAGGTTCCTGGTGGAACTCGAGAAGCTGGGCGACGACTACCTCAAGATCGAGGGCCACCCCCTGGTGGGGCCGCCTTCGGTGCATGCCTCCCTCATAGAGGGCGGGAGGGAGCTCAGCACGTACCCGGACCGCTGCACGCTGCGGATCGAGCGGCGGACTCTCCCGGCGGAGGACCCGGAGGGGACCGTGGGGGAGCTTCAGAGCATCTGCTCCCGACTCGCGGCCCAGGATTCGGACTTCCGCTGGCGGGTGAGCCTGGACTTCACGCGCAACGGCTACGAGATAGACGAGGATGATCCCGTAGTCACGGTGTTCCGCCGGGCTTTCAAGGAGGTCAGCGGCATCGAGGCCCAGTACGGGGGATCACGGGGCTGGCTCGATTCTGCCCTGCTCGGGGATGCGGGCAT
>PWUB01000074.1 GCA_003563755.1 Clostridia bacterium | reverse complement strand
CCAGGGGCACCCGTAGAGCAAGGAGCGAGATCATGGCGAAGACCATGGCGGTGACCGTTCGTCCCGCTCCCCGGAAGGCCCCGTTCTTCACGTTCATCACTCCCAGGAAACCGTAGGAGAAACACATGATGCTGATGTAGCGGGCGGCGAGGGTGAGGGCCGCCTCGTCGCGGGGGAGAAAGACTGCCGCGATGGGTCGGGAAAGGAAGAACGCAAGTGCTCCGAAAACGGTGAGGATGCCGAAGGCCATGGCGGAGCTCAGGTAGGTGGTCCTCTCCGCGCGGTCTTGCCTCCGGGCTCCCAGGTTCTGACCCACCATGGTGGTGGTAGCCTCGGCCAGCCCGAGGCTCGGGAGAAACACCACCGAAGCCACCCGGTTGCCCACTCCGTAAGCGGCCAGGGCGGGGGTACCGAACCCGGCCACGATGCCTGTCATCGCGGTCATCCCGAGGGCCTTCATCGACTGCTCGGCAGCTGCCGGTACGCCGATAGTCACCAGCCGTCGGACCGTGCCGAGATCGGGCAGCATGTGCCGGGGAGTGATCTTCAGACCAAGGGAACCGGAGAACAGGATGACCAGCCCCACGAGCGAGGCCAGTCCCCGCGACAGCACGGTGGCGACGGCAGCCCCCTGTACCCCCATGGCAGGGAAGAAGCCCCACCCGAAGATGAACATGGGATCCAGAACGATGTTGAGCACCGTGGACGCCACCATCAGCTTCATGGGGTTCACGGTATCGCCGTAGCCCCTGATGAGGGCCTGGAATATGAAGAAGCCGAAGATGAACGGGATGCCTATGAACCAGGTGCGGAGGTACACCACGGCGTCGGCGAAGACGTCGGGTTCCGGGCCCATGAGGCGGACGACGTGCCCGGACAGGTTGTAGCCCAAAAAGCTGAGGACCACGGCAAGGACGAAGACGAAGCCCACGGTCTGAGAAGCGATGAAGTTAGCATCCGCCTCCCTCCCCGCGCCGACGTACTGGGCGACCAGCGCGGTGCCGGCGATGGTCAGGCCGGCACCCACGGAGATGAAGAGAAAAATGATGGGGAAACTGACCGAAATGGCTGCCACCGCGTGATCGCCCAGTCTGCCCAGCCAGAAGGT
The DNA here is from genome assembly GCA_003563755.1 of Clostridia bacterium. The sequence goes on along the minus strand of PWUB01000074.1, from coordinate 10,398 downwards.
ATCGGCTATGTTGTAGGCGGTCTGAAGGAGGTTACTGAGGACTATTGGCCACGAAAGAAGAAACAGAGCCGGCAGTATGGGTCCGTCCGTCAGCCCCCTGGGTCTTCCTGGTCGCGGATGCAGTGCCATGCTGCGCTATGATCCCTCCCGGGATGAACCACGGTCGAATCCATCATCAGCTGCTCTATCGTCGGACATTGTGTCCTTCATTTTGACGAACATGCGCACCAGTTCCTCCAGCTCATCTATGCTCAGCGCTGCCAGGACGCTCTCGAGCCGATCCAGTCTCTTCTCCCTGACATAGGCCAGGATGCTGTCCCCGTCGTCGGTGAGGCTGACGCGGGTGACTCTGCCGTCGTGTGGGTCTTTCGACTTTTTGACGAGTTCCCTGCGGCGGGCGGCGTTCACCACGTTCGACGCGGTGGCCTGGGTTAGGGCCAGGTCGTGGGCTATCTGCGTTATGTTCAGCGGACCCCGCACCGCCAACAGGTGCAGGAGGTAGTATTCGGGACCCGTGATGTCAAACTCGCGGAATGCGCGTCTGACGTTCGTCAGGTGTCGTCCCACCCCGGAAAACAGGTAATCCAGCGTGTATATGATGTCCTCTCGACTCATCACAGTTTCCCTTCCCTATCTACTATTCTTATAAATATTGTTTAGCATGTTACTTCCTGCGTCAAGGGATGAGCCGCACGACAGTCCATGGTGGTCACTGCCGTTAGTGACCTCGGGCCTCGGCATCCCAGAAAGGGATCGGAGGTCACGGAGGGGGAAACCAGGGTGCGTGCGGCGGTGATGTTGGGGACGAGGGTAATACGCCGGGCTCAATCCAGGGCTTAAGGGAGGCGGGAGAGAAGGTGCACGCTCAAGCCTCGCCATGACGTCCAGGGTGGAAGGGGAACAACGAGTCCGTAGTGTCGATACAGCAGGTGATGACCGGTATATGTCGCTCATCAGTCGGAGTTGGTTCGGTCCGGCGCCCTGCCGCCTTCGGGAGGCGAGGATGGGCCCGTGGGCTTGGAGTGGAAACGGACCCTGGGGCCCGACGCCCTCCGCTGCCGCGGGCCGAAGAGCTGGATGCTCTTCCATTTCCCGCGTCTGAAGCGCGATAGAAGAACGAACCCCCGGGCGATCTGGTCGGCGGCCATGGCGATCCACACTCCGGCCAGCCCCATTCCGAGGCGCAGGCCGAGGAAGTAGGATCCCACGAGCCGGATGCCCCAGTTTCCGAGGAGGGTGGTGAACATCACGAAACGGGTGTCCCCGGCCCCGCGAAGACCACCCGCGAAGACCATCACCATGGCGAGTGAGGGCAGAGACACCGCGATGATGCGAAGGCAGGTCACCGCCAGGTCGGTCACTTCCGGGTCATCGGTGTACAGCTGGGTGATGAGCCGCGGAGCAAAGATGAAGACTGCGCTCATGAGAAAGGCCACGACCATTGCGTAGCGCAGAGACATGTAACCTGCCTTTTCTGCCCGGGAGGGCTGCTCGGCTCCCAGGTTCTGTCCTACCAGGGCGGTGGCGGCGAGGCTGAAACCGAAGCCGGGCATGAAAGATAGAGACTGGATGCTCATCGCGATGGAGTTGGCAGCCATGGCGGCTGTGCCCAGTCCGGCGATGACCATGGTGTACAGGATCTGGGAACCCTGTCGTACGAAGTTCTCGATGCCCGCCGGGACCCCCACGTTCACCACCGCGCGTAGAAGCTCCCAGTCGATAGAGAACAGCTTGCGCCGATCGATGCCGACCACGCCGCGGTTCGAGGCCAGGATGAGTAGTGCTGCGAGACCGCCGCCGCCCCTGGCCAGGGCGGCGGCCAGGCCCGCTCCTGCCACGCCCATGGCGGGGAAGGGGCCGATTCCGTGGACCAGGACGTAAGCACAGGTAACGTTGATCACATTGACTGAAGTCATCAGATACAGGGGTGTCTTCATGTCCCCGGCGCCCTGGAACAGGGCGTTAGCCATGAACAGCATCACACCGACGACGTAGGAACTCGAGAGTATGCGGATGTAGACAGCACCCTGCTGTATGACCTCCAGGTCGGGGACTTCCTGCAGGACCATCATGCCGCGCATGACGGCTGTGGCGGCCAGATTGCCCACGACAGCGATGGCTGTGCCTATGACCAGGGCGAAGATGACGACCTGGTTGACCACTCGCCCGGCGCCCTCATCGTCTCCGGCCCCGATGAGTCGGGCAACGGTGGCCGTGGCACCCACGGAGAGAGCCTGCAGAACAGCAGTAGCCACCATGACGAGCCTCTTGGCCATGCCTACGGCGGCGATGGCCTCGGGTCCCAGGCTGCCGACGATCATCAGCGACACCATTTCGATGAGGCTCTGCAGGCCTAATCGCATGGCGGCGGGCAGCGCCAGCGTGATCACACTGCTCTTCAAATCCATGGTGGTGAGATCCCGCCGGGCCCTTCCCTGGCCTGCCGGAGGTGTCCCTGCGTCGTCAGACGCCATCAGTTCCAGCCTCTCTCCCGGGTAACATCAGAAATTTTACACTTAACTATTTCGAGTTACTAAATTTAATTTCGTCCAGCATAACACAGCGGACGTCCAGGGCGCAACAGAGTTTGGGGACGCCTACTGGGGATGCTTTGATGCACGCAGGATGACAGTTCATCTATATGGTTTGGAGTGCTCCGGGCAGGGCATTCGCCCTGGGCTGGGCTGTCGCAAGCGATGGGGATCCTGGCTACGGCTGTTCTCGTTTCGGTTTCGCGGACTACCAGCAGGTGCGAGGTAGTCGAAATGCACGACAGTGAGGTCGACACGGGGGTTCTGCGGAGTCTTTGCATCGTGGTGGGATGCACACACATCATGACGCTCCCGGTGTGCATCCACACCTCCGATGACACGGGATGCAGCGAGATAACCCAGCCTTTTGCCCGACATGGATCCCAGGATAGCGGTCAAAGAAGGAGAGGACCGGGAGGAGAGGCTGACCTCCCCTCCCGGTCCCCGGTTGACCCTTACCAGCGGATGACACCGCTCAGCAGGATGAAGAGCAGCAGGGTGCCAATGTCATCCGGGCGACGGCCGACATCCGCGAGCAGGAGGAACAGAAGCAGGGTACCGATATCGTCCCGTCTTCCGAGCAGCACGGTGTGTCACCTCCTCCAGGTCGTTTTACCTGGGGGTCTCTGCCCTCGGGTCTGCTACATAATATGTGCACGGGCAGCATTGTGTGACCTAACTGGTTGAAGGCCCCGCACGATCCGCGGGTGTGCGACTCCCGTGCAGGTGTGCCGCAGCTCAGCAGAGTAAGGAGCAGCAGGGTGGCTATCTCATCGGAGTGACGCCGATATCGGCTAGCAGGAGGAACGAAAGCAGGGTGGCCATATCGTCGCGTCTTTTCAGCATCACGGTCTACCATCTTCTCCAAACCGTCATGCCTGGGGGGCTCTGCCCTCGCTGAGCTGCATAGCACGAATGATCCGGGTCGGCTCCCGGTCTCGACCCCGGTGCCTTCATTGAGCCGCGGTGATGCCGGTGGACGGCTGCGACCACGAGGATCATCGTGAGAGGAGAGAAGGATGTGGTTGGTTTCGCCAACGATCCCGATGCTGGGTGGGACCTACCTGGTGCGGCACCGGCCCACCTGGGTGTTTCCGCCAGAACGCCGGAGGATCTACGTCGGGTTGGGCGAATACCCTAAGGGAAGGGGCGATGAGCAGATTTCGATCCTCGCAGCACGCAGTCATTCGTACCCCACACGTATCATCCGGGAGGGTTAGCATGGGAGAAAACCCCTACGTTGACGACAGCGGAAGGCCACTGGTGACCATCACGGAAACGACAGATGATCTGAAAAATGACATCGGGAGAGTTTTGGAGGGCCTCGGGGGACTCAAGCGGCTCGTGAGCCCGGAGGACCGGATTCTCATCAAGCCCAACATCAACAGTGAACACGATGCACCGGCGGCCGTGGATCCGGGGTTTCTCACCACCTTCATCGATCTCCTCCGGTCACGGGGCTACTCCCGGCTGGCGGTGGCCGAATCCTCGGGGAGGAGCTGGGCGCCGACGTCCCGGGTGATGGAGGAGAAGGGGCTCCTCCCCCTGCTCGAGGAGCGGGACGTTGGGTTCTTCAACCTGGACCACGCCGAGTTCGAGGAGGTGCAGACAGGAGGTAAGTACCTCCCCCGGGTGCACCTGCCCGTGATGCTCCATGAATACGACCACCTCATCTTCCTTGCCAACCTGAAGACCCACGGTAACGCCGGGTTCACCCTCACTTTGAAGCTGGCGATGGGGCTGACCCCCCAGTCGGACCGGGCGCTGTTTCACAGTACATCGGTTCCCGGTGCGGTGGTAGATCTGGCCCGCGTCGTCAGGCCGGATCTCTCGGTGATCGACGGCAGAACGGCCTTCGTACAGGGGGGTCCTACCTTCGGTACCCTCGCCCGACCGGGAGTGATACTGGCTTCCGGGGATCCCGTGGCCTGTGACGTCGAGGGAGCCAGGATCCTCATCGAATCCGGGGCGGATGATCACCTGGGAGTCTCCGATCCCTGGGAGACGGAGACCATACGCCTCGCGCGACCCATGCTCACGGGCGAGATCCAGGTCCGGCGGGTGTAGAGAGACTCGGGAGCATTCACCCGGGATATTCAGGCACGGCGTATCCGGAGGAGACCAACTCTTGCATGAGGGGATGAGGATCATGCTCCGGGGTGAGAAGGACCAGGGATACACCCGCCCGGGTCATGGCGGTGAAGAGGGTCTTCCTCTCCCGCTCCTCATCCCACCTCTCCGGCACCGGCGGAGGCACCATCAAAAAGACGTGCGGGAAACCCAGACCCTTGGCGCTGTGGATGGTGACCAGTTTCACCGCCGGCTCCTCGAACTTGATGCGCGAGTCCTCGTTGTCCCTGAAGTACTCGCTGACAACGTCCATCTCGGCCAGGCGGCGTGAAAAGGCGATCAGGTCCTGGTTCTTGGCAGAGAGCACCGCTATCGTCTGCGGGAGGGCTTCCGATTCCAGCAGGCCCTGGATCTCTTCTGTGACCAGGAGAACCTGGCTCTCCTCATCGGGCACGAACACCACCCGGGGTTTTGTGCCCACGTGGGTGTATTGATCCGGCTCGTCGTAGTCCTCGGGGCGGTCTGCCGCCAGGGGATGGATCACTATCCTGGCCGCCTGGTATATGCGCTTTGCGCAGCGGTGTGAGCTGCTGAGAGTTCGAACCCTTCCCCCGCGCACCGCCAGCTCGGCGTCCTTCCACCTAAACGAAGGGTCGTAGAGGGACTGGGCGGCGTCGCCGAACATGAACAGTCGTGATTCATCATCTCCCGCCAGCCTACGGGCCAGGCGCAGCATAGCCACCGAGAAATCCTGCACTTCATCGACGACAACATACCGGTATGGACGAAACTCTTCATCCTCTGCGAGCTGCTCCAGGGTGAGGTTGATCAGATCGTCGTAACCCCACGCCCTGAAGCCGTGCCTCTGGATCTCCTCCCGCCGCTCGTATACCCCCCAGATTTGCTCGCGGGCTTCTGACCGGAGGGGGTATCCTCTTCCGGTGCGGTCTGCCTCCAGGTACTCGTCCAGGGACCGAAAGCCGCGGCGGATCATAAACGATGTGATCTCGTCGAACACCAGTTCATCATCGATATCGCCGAGCAGCCCCTCCTGCCTGCACAGCCTGATGGCGTGCCTGATGCTGCCCGCTGCAGAGACACTGCGGTCCCGGGCGGGGATCCCGGTGCGCCACTGGTTGCTCCTGGGCACGAGGTAGTTCTCACACCAGCGGTGGATGTTTATGATCTGCACGCACCCCGGGATCTCGCCGCAGAGGTAGCTGAGCATGCTGCGAAGGTTTTCGCGGAGTGTCCGACCGAAATCCAGAAGCAGGATGCGTTCGTCCTTGGTGAGGAGATTGCGCTGCAGCTCCTCGTGCATCTGTCGGACCAGGTGCAGGGCCATGATGGTCTTGCCCGATCCCGCCGGCCCGCGGATGACCGCCGGCCCCCTGCTGAGGCGCCCCACCATGGTACGCTGTTCCTCGGAGAGAGTGGTCAGGTATTCCTCCATGCCCCGGCGGGCGATGGTGAGCAGGTCGTCGCCCCCCGAGAGCCGGACGGGATCGTCGGGTTCCTTTCTGGGCACAGGATCGGACACCGTGGGTTGTACTTCGGCGTCTTCGTCCCCGTTGAGAGCCGCATCTACCTGTTGTCGAAGGAGGGGACTGGCCCTGACTGGAAGGAAGGAATCCGTCGGCTCGCCCTCGTAGCGGCTGACCCAGTCGTATACATCCTTGCGGTGTATAGCCCTCAAAAGAGCCGTGACACCCTGGCCCAGGGGTCGGTCCACCGAACGGTAGGCCCCCGGCGGCTTGCTCCGGTAGAGCTTCAGGTTCGTCCCGCGTATCCTGCGCCTGTCGATGTTTCCCATGTCCACCAGGAGCCCGCAGACCGTTTTCGCCACCCTGGTGGCGCCCTCCGGATCATTTTTTGTGATGTCGCACAGATCCTCCAAGAAGCGGGGGCTCACCAGCAGTTTCTCAAAGGCCATCGCAGCACCGGCGTCCATGACCATCCCTCCCGCTGCTTCTTCGCACTGGGGTATTCCTCCAGATTACATTTCGACAACGGGAGGGAATTCTCCTTGGATTTTCGGACGACTGCATTCAGTGACGCCCTCGTACAAGAGCCATTGGTCACCGCTTGGTCGCAGTGTTCACGGCCGGGAGCGTGGGCATCCCATCAACCCGGGACGATCACCGCCTCACACCCGCGGCCCTGAACAGGGGATGCTGCCAGGCAGATCTCAGTAGGCAAAAACGTGCTTGCCGATCTGGGTGATGGTCGACCGCGTGAATACCCAGGACGACGTAGCGGTCACCGGATTGTAGTAGAAGGTCGCTCCGCTGCTGGGGTCCCAACCACTCAGGGCGTCCGAGACCGCCATGTATGCAGTCTGGTCCGGATCAAGCCAGAACTGACCGTCGTGAACAGCAGTGAACGCCCACGGCTCGAACACGACTCCCTTGACGTCCCCCGGCCAGCGGCGGTCCTGAACCCTGTTGATTATCACCGCAGCCACGGCTACCTGACCTTCGTAGTCTTCGCCGCGCGCCTCACTGTAAACCGCCCGGGCCATCAGATGCTCCTCGTAGTCGGAGACATCCAGCCGCCTGTACGGTTCGCCTGTCGGTGCATCCACGTCTTTTTGGACCTCAGGAGCCTGGACCTCGTGCCTTTCAACTGGAGTAACCGAAGCGAGGGGCGTCAGAGCAATCGAGGCTGCCAATGCGAGTGCCCCGACGGCTCTCAACGCCTTCGCCATTTTCTCAAGTGTTGGCATCCTCAACCCTCCTCCCGCCTCAGTGATAGCTGCAGGTTAAGCGGGTGCGATTATAGCGAGAATCATCACCCCGCACAATCGCCGTCAGCTGAACGTGATACCGTCGTACCGCCGTCATGCTCACGGTCTGGGTTCAAGATCGTCATGATGAAGATATGCTGGTGGATGGCAATTTACGAGCATTGAGACACAGGCCGAACTGGTACGTAGGAATGTCGACTGCAGCCGGAGAATTAATGCGAGATCGGGGAGGTGTTGGCCATGATCCGCGAAAAAGGCACTGGATCTCGGGTTTGCGGTGCTGGGAGTCTCGGACCCGGCGGCCTTCGACCGGTATCCGCGCGTTCCGAGGACGCCGGGTTCCGCTGAGTTTCGGCCGCGTCCGCGTGAAGTCTGGACTGACTGCCGCTGCGTGGTGGTGGTGGCTCTGCACGCGGTGGACGAGGTATTGGATGTGTGCATTGAAAATGACAGGTTCCATGCTGTATTTCACCAGGAGATCATCCAGAACCGCCTGAAGCTGCTCGCGGACTGGCTTTCACGGAGGGGATACGAGGCCCGCCCCGGATCCAGGGTATCGGCCAAGCGCGCTGCCCTGCTGGCCGACCTGGGGCGAATGGGCAGGAACAGTCTCATCGTGCATCCTGAATACGGTTCGAACATTCGCCTCGGGGTGCTGCTGACAGACGCTCCGCTTCCTTTCGACTCACCTGGCGATCCTTTCGAGCCGGCGCCGTGCGGCGAGTGTCGTCGCTGCGAGCAAATATGTCCCCTCGGAGCGGTGCGCGGTTACAAGGTCGACTATTCCGCGTGTCTCAGGCTGGACAAATCGGATCCCTCAGTCACCAGACGTGCACTATCGGAAGAGAGTCTGCAGCGCAGGGGGCCCTTTACCGTGGTGTGCAACCTCTGCCAGAGGATCTGCCCCTTCAACGACGGCGGGTGACAGCCGCCGTAAGGCGGTGGTTATCCGAAGCCGACGATGCGGGCATATCCCGGCGGAGAAGGAGATGGCCTGCTCCGCCGGGAGCTGTTCACGTGGGGTAATAACTGCCGGGATCAACATCAACCAGACAGGATCTCGGAGCCCAGGCGCCTGCCCGCCTCCCGGGCGGCCTCGAGCTCCCCATCATCGGGACGGAAGCGGACGTTGAGGAAGTCGACGGGCGTCTCCCACTTCATGGACTCCATGAACGCCGCCACCTCCTGTGCTCCCTGTCCGCCCCAGCCGTACGACCCGAAGGCCAACCCAAGGCGTTTCTGGGGACGCAGTCCCTTGAGGTAGGTGAGGAAGCTCGACACCGTCGGGAGCATGCCGTTGTTGAGGGTGGGTGAGCCTATGAGCAGGGCGCGCGACCGCAGGACTTCGGGCATTATCTCGGATATGTGGCTGGACTGCAGGGGGCGCACCCTGACGGGGACCCCTGCATCCTCGAGGCCCCGGCGCAGGGCCACGGCGAGCTTCTCCGTGGATCCCCACATGGTGTCGTAGACGATGAGGGCCTCCTGTTCGGTCTCGTGGTTGGCCCACTTCGGATATACCTCGAGGAGTTTGGGTATGAACTGTTGCCATACCACGCCGTGGCTGGGCCCGATCATGTCTATGGGCAGATCTGCGAGGGCCTGCAGTGCCCTGTTCACCTGCAGCCCGTAGGGCAGCACTATGTTGGCGTAGTAGGTGGCTGCCTCCTCGTGCAGGATGTCCCAGCCGATCTCGTGGTCGAAGCGTTCGTGGCTGGCTATGTGCTGACCGAAGGCATCGTTGGGAAGAAGAAGCCTGTCGGCGGCCACGTACGTGACCATGGAGTCAGGCCAGTGCACCATGGGAGTCTGCACGAAGGTGAGGTCTCTGTCTCCGACCGGAAGCTCCTCTCCCGAATCTTTGACGAGATAGTCCCACTCAGCGCCGTAGTAGCGCGTGAGGCCGTCCTTGCCCCGGGCTGAAGTGACGATTTGGGCTCCGGGCGCTACCTCCATCAACCTCGGTATGCTGCCGGAATGATCCATTTCCACGTGATTTACCACCAGGTAGTCTATGTCGGTTGGGTCGCACACGTGGGATATACGCTCCAGCATCTCATCGGCCAGGTAGTGCTTGACGGTATCGACCAGGGTGATCTTGTCATCGACTATCAGGTAGGCATTGTAGGTGGTTCCCCGGGGGGTCAAATACCCGTGGAAATAGCGCAGGTCCCAGTCGATGCCACCGACCCAGTATATGCCCGGCTTCAATTCCACTGGCTTCATTTTGAGTCATCTCCTTGTGCGCCATGATAACTGGAGCGCGGCCAAATAGACCGCGCTCCCCCTCTTCGTCACCGCGAGGAGGCGCCGCCTCGCGGGTGTGCTTCAGTCTACCTTTTCAAAGGCATCCTTGTCCGCACCGCAGATGGGGCAGGTCCAGTCGTCTGCAAGGGCATCGAAGGCCGTACCTGGCTCGACATCATTGTCGGGATCTCCGACCTCCGGGTCGTAGACGTAGCCGCATATGGTGCACTCATACTTGTCCATGGTATCCCTCCGTTCCGATGCATCGTTGGTTTCACCCGTCATCGGAGGCAGCGGAGCCGTCTTCGGCGTCGTGCCCCTCTTCACCTCGTGGTAGTGGGCGTAAGTCATGGGTGTGCCCTCGCGCAGAACCTCCGCCTCGCTCACCTCACACAGGAAAACCGTGTGGGTGTTAGCATCCATACGAGCCTCGACCCGGCCCGCCAGGTAGGCGAGACCGTTATCGTCGGCGAGGTACGGAACACCGTCGGCGCTCAGCTTGTGTGTCACATCGGCGTACTTATCGGCATCCCTGCCGCTTGTAAAGCCGAAAGCGCCGATGAGGGACAGGGGGGTCTCCTGGTCCAGGACGGAGACGGTCAGAAACCCGCTGTCCTCGATGAATTCGTGGGTCAGATTTTCCTTGTTGATGCTGACCGCTATGCTGACTGGATCATTTGAGATCTGCACGACCGCGTTTGCCATCTGGCCGTTCAACCTATCGCCCTTCTTTGACGAGATTATGTAGAGGCCGTAGCTGATCCTGTGCAGGGCTTTCGTGTTCACCGCATGTTCACCTCCCGT
>PWUB01000304.1 GCA_003563755.1 Clostridia bacterium | reverse complement strand
CCTGAGATAGTGGAACAGGGCATCCCGGGCATGGGGACAGCGGAGCTATCCGTGGAGACGATAGAGGCATCAGGGGGTGTCGCAGGGGTGCTACCCTACCGCACCATTCCTGCCCTGATGCACACGGACCAGGGTGTCTTTTCGGTTCAGATCCGGGGACGCGACCCTTCCGTGGATGACAGCTACCGTCTCTCCGAGGCCATCACCCGAGGGCGTTACCTATCGCCCGCTGACTCCGGCGAGATGACCGCGGTCATGGAGGCGCACCGCATCACGCGTCACGGACCGAGCGACTCCCTGTATGGATATGACCGGTGGAATGGCATACATGCAGTCATTGACAGGGGCGCTCCCGCGGTGCGCAGATACACCGCTCCGGATCCAGGAGAGATCCTTCGACTGTCCCTTCCCGCGGGCGAAGACATATTAGCGACAGTTCCGGCCAGCCTGGAGGTGGTGGGCCATGTCGAGTTTCGGACAGGCAGCGTGAGTTGGGTGACCTATACTCTGACCCCTGCCGGACTGGCTCCTGCCGAGAGGTTCGATGAGGACCATCCGGGGCTTTACAGCACGGAGCCGCTATACTGGAGCCTACCGGAAATCTGGGTGTCGGAGGAGACCTTCGAGGTGCTCTTGGAGAGGACGGGGGGAGGCTCCTGGGCGCAGCCTACGGAGTACCTCGTCACCGTGGACGACCTGTCGCAGGTCAACCGCATCGCCGATCAAATGCGGGCTGCCCTGCCCGGAGGCACGGTCTTGACCTTCGATGAGCTCGTGAGCCTGTCGGATCTTCTGCCCGAGCCCGCCGTCAGTGTGCCTCCCGGCGACATCCTCCTGGGGTACGCGAATCCCTTCGCTGCAGGGAGAGCGATGATCTCCTCACCTGATTGGTTCGAGGTCGTGTTGGTGCTGGTGGCGGTGGCCCTCGCCGGCCTCTTGTATCTCGGCAACCTGTACGTGCTTACCATCACTCGAAGGGATGAGCTGGCGGCCTTGAAGGCCCTCGGCAGCTATAACTGGCAGCTTCTCGTGGCTATGATGACCGAGGTGGCGATCATCTCGGGGTTGGGCACCCTCATCGGCTACCTGGTATCGACGCCGATGCTGATCCACCTGTGGGTGACCAACGCCCTGGGAGTGGGAGTGATTCTCTGGCGCCTGATCCGGGGGCTGGCCATGGTGATGGCCCTGGTCCTTGGAGTCAGCTTCGTCATCGCCCTCGTACCGTATGCCCGAACAGCGCGTCTCTCTCCGGGGGAGGTGCTCCGGGATGCGTGACATCTGGTCTCTCAACCTCCTGTACAGGGAGTGGATGGCGAATCGCTTTGCACATATGATAGTCATCGGTGTGCTGGCCCTCGCCCTGCTCATGTACGGTCTGTACGGAGTGTGGTCCCAGGATGTTGGCACGGAGGGTCACCAGGCCCAGTCTCCCGGTGTACCTGTTCCTCTCCTGGTTCATTATCCGGACTGGGCCGCCAGGATGAGCCGCCCGCACCTGGGGTTTGAGCGCCTGACCGATGATGCGCATCTAGATTCTGTGACCCGGGACGTGGCCATAGGCGTGGTGACGAGGCTCAGGACGCCGGTCGGGACCGTGGAGGCATGGGGAGTAGACCTCCAATACCGGCGCCTGACGGGTGCCTTCGACCTGCTGCAGGGACGCCTGCCCGAGGCCGGCCAGCGCGAGGTCGCTCTCAGTGCGGGGCTTGTGGATGAGCTGAACATGGAGCCCGGTGACTCCCTTCCTCTCGGGTATCTTCACCCTGATCTTGGAGAATATCTGCAGGGTGAATTCCGGATCAGCGGGATCGTCAACATGTCCGGCCCCCTCGACCGCACCGTCGTCGGAGACCGTCTGGAGATCGGACACCTGGCGTACATGAGACAGGCGAATGCCGCATGGATATGGCAGCGGGGCGTGGGAGCCGTCAGGCATTCGTCCACGGCAATGAGGGCTCTCAGGGACGTGCTGCCCCGGGTTCGGGCGCCGGCCTATCCTGCCAGCTATGCGGCCGAGGGTGAGGATATCGATGACAACCGCTGGTTGAGTGCCTACGGAGGCCTGCCCTCACCGTTTATGCACAGGGTGGAGCCGGCGTACTGGTACGCGGGTGTGGTGAGCGATCGGATCGCGGCCATGGGTAAGAGCGGTGCCATCACCGTCAGCGGCCTGGTCAGCCTGATGTTCCTCGTTGTTGCCCTGGCGCTGACTCTGACCGTCATGGTCATCGTCCTGGATCGACAGCGGGTTATCGGGACTTACGCGGTGGTGGGCATGAGCGCGGAGGACATCGGCCGGATGTTTCGTTCGCAGTTGATAGCTGATTCGGTGATCGGCACTGTCCTTGGGATCGGCCTGCTGTCCCTTGTGCTCGCCGCCGGAGAGGGCGGCAGCGTGACGGAGGTACCTGTGCTCACCCTGATACTGTGGGTCGTTTTGCAGGCGGCCCTGGTCTGCTGGGGCGGCAGGGTGGCCTGGGTTCTCAGTGGATCGAGGGATCTCAGGGCGCATCTTAGAGGAGATACAGGGTTTGACTGGTGGGCCCTCATCGACGTGTGGCCGGAACCAGTCGGAGCTAAGGAGGTGGCGGATCATTCCAGAGTGTGAGAGTGCGAGAGCGGGTGTGGTGGTGCTGGAGACTCAACACCTCACCAAGAGGTATGTGACCAGTGCCGGACACGTGGGGGCGGTCGTGAGCATCGATCTGAAGATACGACAGGGCGAGTTCGTGGCAATCATGGGTCCCTCGGGTTCCGGTAAGACGACTCTGCTGTCAATGCTGGGAGCCCTCGAGCCCCCGAGCGATGGGAGGGTGCTGCTGAGAGGACATGATATCAGCGAGATGTCGGCCCGGGAGCTAGCTGATCTGCGGCGTTTCCAGGTGGGCTTCGTGTTCCAGAGCTTTCACCTGGTGGATCACCTGACTGCCTTCGAAAACATAAGGTTCCCCCTGGGCTTCAACCCCGACCTCGAGCCCCGACAGCGAGATGAGCGTGCCCGGGAGCTGTTAGGAT
>PWUB01000117.1 GCA_003563755.1 Clostridia bacterium | reverse complement strand
TTCAGGGTCTGCTCGCTACAGGCTCATTTCCAATGGGTACGTGCACAACGTATCATGTATCAACCCTCATCCGGAGGGTTCCCTGATCCGTCCGCATTCACACCCCTGAACTGAGTTCGCCGGGTTCCACCATCTGCCGGTCTGCGGCCGTTGCCGCAGACCATCACGGCCCATCACTACCGGGTCCCGGGAAGTGTCGGTTCAGAAGCTTCACGGCTTCAGCGGCCGGCACGGAGCGTCCCAGCATCGCGACCTGCAGATGCTCCGATATGAAGCCCGTCCCGACCAGCTCTTCCCCCGCCTTACGGGCTGCAGTACTCACCTCGTCCTCTGCGTCGCCCCTGAGACCGCCGGGTACCGTGAGGGCTCCTCCCCAGCTGAGATCCAGGTTGGCTGCTATCGCCCTGGTGTGCTGGATCAGGGGATCGAAATTGTCACGTTCGACGAACCCGCACGTCGCCACCAGGACCATGGTCGCGACAGCGGTGTCCTCGCGCTGTGGATGCCTCATGTGCCCGCGGCGCAGCTCGGCAGAACCGCACACCAGGGGAATCATCCGGTCAACCACGGTCTTCAAGGGACCGGTCATCCCATCGCAGTATACTGGTGTAGCCAGGACAAGAACGTGGGATCTCCGGGCTAGGTCCAGGACTCTGTCCATATCGTCACCGATGACGCAGTCGCCCGGTGTCTTGTTCCAGCAGGAGAAGCACCCGCGGCATCCCTCGACCTCCAGATCATACACGTACAGCAGCTCGATGTCGGCACCGGTGGATCGCATACCTTCAATGAACGCCCCGCACAACCGACCGGTGCTTCCCGTACAACGGTGAGGACTGCCGTTGAGAACCATGACGCGCATCTCTATTCCCCCTCCCGGTATCGTGTACCGCTGCCGACCCGGGTGACGACTGCAGTGAGCCGAATCCCCTGGGCAGCAAACGCATGCTGCCGCAAGAACCACCGCCTTACACATCACCCAGCCCTCACCATGTCTCCGTCGAAGACCTCGTCTCGGCAGACGCATCCATCTTCTCTGGCGTGAGCCCCATTCCCTGTGACCCATGCTTCGAAACCCCGGCGGGCATCTAGGAAACGGGAGTGGATGAACAAAAGAGGGCCGCCCACGTGACTCACATCGACATCGGGTCTTGCTGCCATGCCCTGGTATGCCAGGGACTATGACCTGCCCTGCAGACCAGGCCTGTGGATTTAACACCGCGTATATCCCGTCGATGACATCGCCTACGACGGGCTCCGGTGATGGCTGCCATCCGCATCCGGAAAGCGCGCGGTCACCCCGCATAGAACAAAGACAATGCCACCCGCGTGGAAAACCCAGAAAGGGTGCGGCCAGCCCGCGCTGGTAGAATCAAACCGGTTTCCTGTGAAATCGGGTTCGGAAATGTCCATCACGGCGCGGGGTACCATAGCGAAGGCTGTGGCTGTGTTACAATCCTCTTCTGTGAAGTCTTGAGCATCACACCGATGGAGTCTGCGAGAACAACATCCTTGAGGAAATCACTCATGGGTCGTGCATCACTCCCAACGACCCATTCGGGTCTGCCACGTACGGGTGGATCAGCCGCTCACCGTCTCGCCAGTTCGCAGTTTCATCTTCATCGTGTGTTTCATCCTTCGCTGCTGAGGCGTTCAAAGCCAGTATTTTGCCGGTTGTTCGGTGAAATGACCCGTTCAGGGCGCTCAGAGTTGATGCGACATCTGCTGCACACATATACCGGGATGAGACGCCTCCAGCGTCCTGATAGGAGCCCTGGCCAAACCGGAATACCCCATCACCACGATCCTACCGGATACACGGGGCTCTATGACGATTCTCTCGTAGTGCGGTATTTGGAATACGCGGGTGCTGCGCAGCTGCTGGTAGGTCTTTTCGTAGCTGGCTGCCCATTCCTCAGCATTGGACCCAACGTGGTTGACGTACGTGTTCAGCTGCTCTGCAACCCTGCCGGCCAGCTCCTGGTTGTTGCCCATCTTCACCTCTATTACCTCAAATTCGTAGGAGCAGCCGGTCATCTGGCGCAGTCCCAGGAGGTCCATCTGGTATCTCGTTTCCGAATCTCTGACCTGGCGGTCGATGATGAAGTAGTCTTCACGGTCCTGGTTGTCAGTGATCAGCGCGTGCTCGAAGGTGGTCTCCTCGCCGTGGTTGACTCTCTTGATCCTTGCCTGGAGCCTGTTCAGGTGCCGGCGCTGAAGGAATGAATGAAGCATTGACGGCCGAACGTAGTAGTTGATGTACCCCCTGGTATCCTCAGGGGCGCCATCAATGATCGGCTCGAGACGGGCGTTAACGTCCTCGAACACACCCCTTGTGAACTCCTTATGAATGGATACTCGATAATCACAACTGCGAAGGTAGACGGCCATCATGCTGTTTCCCCGGAAGTAGAGGTTGAAATATCCGTCCCGGAGGCGAAGGTCAAGCTCGCCGTGGGAATTTCTGATCAGCCTGAAAAGAAACTGGAAGTCCGAGATGAACCTCCGGTGTTTGGTGTCACTGAGATAGCGTCGCATAACATACCGCCTCCCGTCCCGCTGAACTCCCTGCTCTCTCCCGGCATCCATGGTGGCGAGTAGTGGATACGGCGAGAACCCGTCGGGGCAGGGCGTTGTGAAGACAGCAGAGTGCAGTGCCGCTGCTCCGCGGTCACCCGTGCCTTCCCGCACCGCACGCAACCTCCTCAGCTCCACTGCCCCGAGGTGAGCCCAGCAAGCCCCGACAGTGGCGAATCCTTCCGCCTACGTCTACGTACGGTCCTCCGGGTCCGGATCAGGATATCCAAGCTCGGAGTCGTCCTCCAGGGTTATGCCGCCGTACCTCTCGAACCACTCGCAGATACGCCGGATCCGGTCAACTGCCCGCCGCGGCCTGATCTTACTGTGGTGTTCACCCTGATATATCACGAGGCGGGTGGCAACACCGCGCTTTTTCAACGACAGATACAGCTGCTCCCCCTGGTTCAGCGGACACCGCCAGTCGTGTTCCCCGGCAGTGATCAGCA
>PWUB01000071.1 GCA_003563755.1 Clostridia bacterium | reverse complement strand
GGTTCACATCCAGGTGCCCCTGCCCCCCGAGCTCAGAAGCCGGCTCATTGCCGATGATGAAGCCCAGCATCACGAGAAGCATGACCGGCATCAACAGGGTGAAGAACACCGCGATGGGCTCTCGCAGGTAAAGCCTGACCTCAGCAGCCATCAGTTTTCTCAACGCGCGTGTCTGCAGCATTTAATCCCTCATCTTCCTACCTGTCAGCGCCAGGAAAACGTCCTCGAGGTTCGGCTCTTCCGTTCGCAGTTCGCCGAAGGACACCTCACTGTTCTCCAGGGCCGAAACCACTCGGCCCAGGAGCCTACTCCCTGTCCCGTGGACCACCACACGACCGTCGAGCTGCTCGACGCGCGTGACGCCGGGAATGTCACTCACAATCTCTCCGTCCATTTGGCCCTCGACACTGAAAACCACCCGGATTTCTGCCTTCAGCGCGGCAATCAGGTTATCCGGTGTGTCCAGGGCCACGATCCGTCCGTGATCCATGATGGCGACGCGGTCACAGAGGCGCTCGGCCTCCTCCATCGAGTGAGTGGTCAGGAACACGGTCTTGCCCCGCGTGCGCATGTTCCTGATCATGTCCCACATTGCGCGGCGCGACTGGGGATCAAGGCCGGTTGTCGGCTCATCCATGAACACCAGGTCCGGATCATTCACCAGGGCCAGGGCTATGAACAGCCTCTGTTTCTGGCCACCCGACAACGTTGCAAATGATGAACGTTCCTTGTCACTCAGTCCCACCTGGTCGAGCAGTCTCCGCCATTCCAGGGGAGCGCTGTAGAAACTGGCAAAGAGATCCAGGGCTTCGCCGACCCTGATTCTCGGCTGCAGAGCGTCCACCTGGAACTGGATGCCAATCCGCTCTGCCAGGGTGTAGTGATCGACACCGGGCCGCATACCGAGAACCCGTACCGTTCCCTGGTCCGGCTCACGAAAGCCCTCGACACACTCGACGGTTGTGGTCTTGCCAGCACCGTTAGGCCCGACCATTCCGAATATCTCGCCGCTGTGCACCTCAAAGGAAACGCCATCGACGGCAGTCAGTGCACCATACCGTTTCACAAGGCCGTCCACCTCGATCACATTCATGGATTCAGCCACCGAGTCCGCCTCCCCTCGCCCCTATGGCCCAGCTTAGCTGCCGCGGCCTAAGCCAGCTATCAGGCCTCGGGCGTGTCGTCCGAATCATCGCGCTCTTCCCCGGGCTCGGCCTCTGCATCAACGATGGGTCCCACGTCGGACAGGAATGTGTGCATGGTTTTTCGCACTAAGTCGACGGTGCCGAGGGCGAGTCCCTGGTCGAGGTCTCCAAAGACCAGCAGCTTGTCGCCCGGCTCGATACCGAAGTCGCGCCTGGCGCCCACGGGGATCACTATCTGCCCTCGCCTGCTGACAGTGACTGTCCCATAGAATTTCCTGCGATCACTTTCCATGTTGTACCCTCCGTGTATACACGCTTTGACGTGTAAATCATACTTACAGTCAATATCATATGCCTGTCATTGCTGTCCTGTCAATGAAATCATGATCGGGATGAGGGCGCGATGCTCCCGGTACAACGGAGCGGTTTCTACCGTATTGCGCCTGTTCAGTATGGACGGTACGGTGTGCGAGGATGAGAGGTGGGAACTGATGCAGACGAAGCCGTGTAGCCTGATAGCTGGCTGGTATTGAGCATGTCCCTCACTGCCGTATTGCCCGTGACAGGAGTGTGGGCGGTAGGTGCCGTGCATGACCTCAAAGGGTTCATGGACGGGGTGCTGGCTGCCCAGATGGAGGAAAGCGCATACCGGGAGCAGTGCTGGCGGTGGTGTCATCCTCCTCAGGGGCTATGGTTATGCTGACCTGGAGCGAGTGCTCCCGGTTGATCCTGAGCGTTCATTGTTCCGTCCCGGTTCCGTCGCCAGGCTTTTCACCTGGACAGCGGTGATGCAGCTCGTTGAACCGGGATGCTGGAACTCGATGAAGATGTGAACTCCTACCTCGACTTCGAGGTGCTCGCGGTCGTTCACGGCGCAGGCCCATCCGGTCTGTCACCATGACCCACCTGATGACCCATACCCCCGGATTAGAGGATATCGGAGACGGCCTGTTCCTGCTGTCACCGCTCCCTGGGTGAGTACATGCCGGCCAGGGTGTTTCCCCGAGTTGAGGTCATGGCTTATTCCAAACATGATGCAGAGAGTCTCCGGCATGCCTTCTGACGGGTACGTCGAGAAACACATCTTCGAACCCCTCGGGATGAACAGGACCACCTTCCGCCAGCCGTTGCCGAGGCGCGCCCCTGGCTGGGGCATACAGCATGATGGGCGGACAGTACCACGAGGGCAGCTTCGAGTACATCCAGGCAGCACCGGCCTGGAGTCCCAGCGGCACCGCGTCGGACATGGCCAGGTTTGTGATAGCTCACCTGCAGGGTGCCACTACGAGGGAAGCCGGATCCTGGGCGAGGACACCCTTCTCCGCTGATAGCAGTTGTCAGCGGTGCGACGCTCGTACTCAGGATCCTGGCATGGCGCACGGGATACTGGAGGGTGCCTGCACAGGTTCACTACACCCTCCTCACCGCTTCCTGCCTCGGCCTGATGTGGGTGCTCGTTTGCGTGAACTGTCTCTGACCTACGTGGGGTGCCTGTTCGGGTGGTATTGAGCCCCGGGCTCCCTGAGCATTCCCTCCCATGGAGAAGACACCGAGAAAACCCGGATGACCGCTTGACAACGATAACACCCGTTGTTTAGAATAACATAGGTTATATAACGGCTGTTGTACTCAATCTAACGTCAGCTATAGGGAGTGATAAACTGTGAAGCAGCCGAGCGTGTATTCCTACGAGAACGTCATCGATGCTGCCTTCGAGCTGTTGAGGAGGGACGGATGGGGTGCTGTCTCGACCAGGGCTATCGCCAGGGAACTGGGGTCATCAACCATGCCGATTTACTCGCACGTGAAGTCCGTCGAGGAGTTGGAGAAAGAGCTCGGCAGGCGGGCCCGTGTACTACTCCGGGAGTTCCAGGGGCGCGCGTACACGGACGAGGTGCTGCTCAACGCGGCCTTCGGGTACATTGCCTTCGCCCGTGACGAGAAGCACCTGTTCCGCTTTCTCTATCTCGACCGGCCGGAGGCCGTTGACAGAGAGGCGGGAGCCACGATGAGAGAAGCCTTCGTCGCAGAGTTCGGGGAAGACAGCCCCGCTGCGGTCGCCCTGGCCGAGATGACGGATTCGGCCCAGGAAGTGCTGGTGCGCTACACCTGGATCTTCACCCACGGCCTCGCGATGCTGGTCAATGCCGGTGCCATTCAGTCCAGCTCGGATGAGGACATACTGGGCCTGTTGATGGATGCCGGCCAGGCCTTCTACCTTTGGGGAAGTGAGCAGGGGAACGAGGAGCAGTGATCACCAGATTGGATCCCCGGTGAGCATTGGATGTCCAGGGGCGATGAATGAGGGAGGAATGAGAGGAATGGCGCTACTTCAGGTGAGGGATCTCAGGAAGTCCTTCGGGACTCAGAAGGCCGTCGACGGCGTGAGCTTCTCGGTCAAAGACGGCGAAATCTACGGTCTGCTTGGACCCAACGGTGCGGGTAAGTCGACAACCCTGTCGATGATATGCGGCCTACTGCGCACTGATGCCGGAGAGGTTCTCGTGGGTGGTTGGGACATGGCGCGGGACGGGAGGAGGGCAAAGGAGCTTATCGGTATCGTGCCCCAGGAACCGGCCGTATACCAGATGCTGTCCGCGGAGGAAAACTTGCGTTTCTGGGCCACCATCAACGGTGTGTCCGCCGGTTGGGTTGATGAGGCGGTGGTGGAAGCCCTGGAGATGGTGGGGCTGAAAGATCGGGCAGGTGATAGGGTGAGCACCTTCTCGGGAGGAATGAAACGACGTCTCAACATAGCGGCAGGCATGATTCACCGCCCCAGGCTCTTGATCATGGACGAGCCGACGGTCGGGATCGATCCACAATCCAGGAATCACATCCTTGAAACGGTGAGGAGCTTCAGGAACGAGGACATGACCGTCATCTACACCAGCCACTATGTTGAGGAGGTCGAGCACCTCTGTGATCGGGTCGCGGTCCTGGATCATGGCCGTATCATCGCAGAGGGCACGCTGGCTGAGCTCCTCGAGCAGGGAAGCGAGTACCAGGAAATCACGATCAAGCTGAGCAAACTCTCAGAGGACATCAAGGCCTCTGTCGCCGGTCTGCCCGGGGTACAGGGGGTCCACTCACTCAACGGGCAGCTTCGCATCAGCACACCCAATGCAGAGCAGATCCTGCCCACGGCTTTCCAGGCGATCGCCGGGCAGGGTGGCATCGTATCGGAGACGACCATCCACAAGCCCAACCTCGAGAGCCTGTTCCTCAAGCTCACAGGCAGGGCTTTGCGAGACTGAATAGGAGGTAAGTACAGTGCGAAGAACACTAGCAATCGTGGTCGTCGGTGTTCGGCAGATGCTGGCAGACCCGGTACAGATGATGTTCATCCTGGCCCTGCCCATACTCATGACCTGGGTGATGAGCTTTCTACCCATTGACACGTACGAGATGGCCATCCTGGGAGTCCTGGTCATGTTCGTGGCCCTGAACATCATCACGTCGGCGGGAGGCTACATCCTCGATGAGAAGCAGAACGGCACCTGGCAGCGGATCATGGCCAGCACGACCTCCTACTGGCACATCATCGCCGGGTATTTCATCAGGTTGTTCACGGTGGCCATGGCGCAGGCCATGATACTGATCTTCTCCGGTAAGTACCTCTTCGGTGCGCCGTGGAATCACGGGTACTGGGACATGACCGTCGTGCTGGCTGTCTACATATTCGCCATGACCGGGCTCGGACTGTTTCTGGCCGGCTTCATGAAGAGCCAGGGCCAGGTCCAGGCCGTTGCCATGGGTGTGGTCATGCCGGGCACGATGCTGGGAGGTGTCTTCTTCCCCATTGATGATGCGTCGACGATCATCAGATCCATTGCCGCGATCTCGCCCCAGAGCTGGGCAGCCGATGCCCTCCGAGAGATCCTCACCGCCGGCGTCAGTATCTCCTCGCTCACTGCGCCCCTCGCGTGGATGGGAGCCATCGGGCTCCTGCTCATGGTGGGAGGCATTGTGAGACTGCAGATGCAGGCTTGACATTAGCTCTGGATGCCCCCGGTCGCCCTCCCACGGGTTCGCTGAGTGGGAGGGCGGTGCGGGCCGCGGTGAGGTCACCGGGGATCAGCAGGGCACTATCATCGGCGAGGAGGCGTGGACACGGTGCGACCGGGGGCGGGGCTGATACGACGGGCGTTGATCGCGGTGCTGGTTGTGCTCCTGGTTTCGCTGGCGTGACGATGGGATACGTCCTTGTGCGCACGCACCAGGTAGCCCGCCAGTTCCGGATTGATTCCCCTCCGGGCATCCAGGTGTTGGAGTCGGTCACCCTCGGCGGCGTTGAACAGTGGACACCCATCCGGGGGCACCGCATCGGTAGCCCGGTGATCCTGTACCTGCACGGCGGACCCGCAGCCAGATGACCTGGTCGTAGAGGATTTCGCGGGCCGACACTCTTGAACTGACCCGCTACCTCCAGCTGCGACTGGACGTTGACAGGATCATCCTGCTCGGCCGTCCCTGGGGGAGCGTGCTGAAGGTGCTCGCAGCGGGGCGGGAGCCGGAACACTACCACGCATTCGTCGGCACGGGCCAGGCGGTGAACATCCGGCCGCGGAGGCTGTATCCTACGAGTTCGTGCTCGACGCTGCCCTCGCCCAGGACAACCTCGAAGCTATCGAGGATCGGGAGTCCATAGGTTCTGCGCCCTACCCCATGGGAGATGACTTCTGGAACAAGCAGGCAGTCCACCACAGGTGGCTCGGTCACTACGGAGGAACAGTCTACGGAGACAGGCAGCTGAACACGCCGGCCATCGACCTCTTTGCTCCCGAATACGGTCTCACCGAGATATTCAACCTGCGGCGAGCCAACCTTCGATCCGTTGAGCATATGTGGGATGAGCTCCTGACGGTAGATTTCGTGAGACAGGCTCCCGTCTGCAAGTCCCCATCTTCTTTCTTCTGGGCCGGCACGACTACGTGACCCCGTCCGAACTGGCAGTCGGCTACTTCGAGGTGGTGGACGCTCCACACAAGGAGCTGGTGTGGTTTGAGCATTCTGTTCACAGCCCCCACCTTGAGGAGCCGGATCGTTTTGCCCAGGTGCTGATGGAGCTGCTGGACGGCAGACTGCAATGAGTTGAGGTGGATCTCTATGTCGCTGAACGGTAGGAGAGATCCCCGTGGCACTCAGACCGCTGACAACACCGGCTCCCAGTCAGATGTTGGGTTCTCCCCATGTCGCCTTCGCCGGGACAGACGACTACCCTGGGTCGAGTCCATGTGGGGGCGCATCAAGACGGAGCTGGGTTCTCTGATCACGGAGGCGGAGACACTGGACGAGGTGAGATCCATCATGGACGGGCACATGGAGTACTGCAACACCCAACGGCGGTATTCATCCATCGGTTACCAGGCACCGCTGGCGCACATGGAACAACACTTCTTCGGAGAGGATGCTGCTCCAACATAGCCCAAACTAGTCCTCCAAGTGGTTCGAAGACGGGGGCTCAGATCCCACCCGCCTGCGGTGTATATTTCCTTACTCTCTCCGCTCACCCGTCTATACTAGGTATGAACGCACTTTGGACTATCGCATCTCTGTCATTGACGGCGAGCTACAGGTATGGTACTAGTAGTTATTGAGCACATGCTCAATGAATGAGGGAGGGTGCCTTTGAGAAGGCGAGATGAGCAGAGGGAATATCGGAGATGGCAAATACTTCAGATCGCACTGGACCAGTTCATCCAGAAGGGATTCTACGGAACCTCTACGCGAGAAATCGCAAGGATCGCGGGCATTAGTTCCGGGCTCATGTTTCATTACTTCGATTCCAAGAAGCATCTGTACGAAGCCCTGGTCGAAATTGGCTGCAGCAAGATGGTTCTTGCAACGCGGCAGGATGCCAGTCCCATTGAGATATTCGAGCAGCAAGCTCGAGACATTCTGCAGCTAATAACGGACAATCAGTTCGCAGTCAGAATGTTCGTGTTTATGGGCTATGCGGTCTTCAATGCGGCCCAGATCTCACAAGAGGCCGGCAACCTACTGGCACAGCATGACATCACCAGCCAGAGTGTACCTTTGATCGAAAAGGGACAGGAACTGGGAGAAATCCGGTCGGGGAATCCACTTGCGCTATCGACTGCATTTTGGTGCTCACTCCAGGGTATTGCCGAAGCCATCGCACTCGATCAGGATACCCCGATACCTGAGGCAGAATGGATCCTGGACATACTGAGAAGCGAGAAACCGCCTGAATGAGGCGAGCAAGCTTAAGGAGGACAGCCGTGGAATTGTCAAAGATGCAATGGGCGTTGATTGTGGTTACAGCCATCATGATACTCTTGGTTACAAGCCCAAGAACGACAGCCGGTCCGGCTCCGCTCTTGAACACAGTTGAGGCCAGGAAGTTTCTTGACACCGTGATCCAGGAGAAGATGACGGAGTTTAGCATTCCCAACGCGGCGGTCTCAGTCGTGGCCGGTGGCGAGATGATCCTGGCAAGAGGGTATGGTTATGCGGATCTGGACAGAGGAGTACCTGTGGATCCTCACGAAACACTGTTCCGCATGGCATCGACATCCAAGCTGTTCACCTGGACGGCCGTGATGCAGCTAGTGGAGCAGGGGAAGCTGGACCTGAACGTAGACGTAAACGAGTACCTTGATTTTGAGATTCCCGCCAGGCTTGAATACGATAGAGGCCGATCTGAACCACAACCGATCACCCTCAAGCATCTCATGACTCATACACCTGGGTTCGAAGACTACGTGACGGGTCTCCTTTTCCTGTCGGAAGAGCAGATGACCGCACTTGATCAGCAGGTCCGCATACACCTGCCCGCACGGGTATTCCCTCCTGGCGAGGTGGTGGCCTACTCGAACTACGGAGCGATTTTGGCAGCGTACATTGTGCAGCGGGTGTCGGGAGTTCCCTTCGCGCAATATGTTGAGGAGAGCATTTTCGGACCGCTGTCCATGGAGCGCAGTACGTTCTGCCAGCCTCTGCCCGGGGACCTGGCAGCCGATGCGGCCAGGGCCTATCGTTACGTGGATGGAGAGTTTCGTGAGGGGGGCTTTGAGTTCATCGATGAAGCAGGCAGTATGAGCAGCACGGCTTCAGATATGGCCCGCTTCATGTTGGCGCATCTTCAGGGTGGCCGGCTGGAGGGAGTGAGAATTCTCCAGGAGGAAACGTCCAAGACTATGCAGAGTCAGCTGTTCACACATCATCAAAGGCTGGATGGGGTGGCGTATGGTTTTATCGAGACTACAGTCAATGGACAACGGATACTCGCCCATGGCGGCGGCTCGCTGCTTTTCAACACGGAGCTCTATCTGCTTCCGGAAAAGGAGGTAGGGGTCTTCATCGCGCACAGCGGTGGGAATCACCTCGTGCATAATGAAGTGTTCCAGGCCTTCATGGATCGCTTCTTTCCGTCGGACGGCACACAGATGCCGTCGTCTTCACCCTCTGCGGTCATGCTGGAGCGTTCGCGCGAGTTCGCAGGCGAGTACCACCAAAACCGGCGCTCGTTTACAACTTCCGACAAGCCTCTCCGCCTTCTCATAGGACAGATCCATGTTGATGCAGATGAAGAGGGCCATCTGCTGGTCACTCACCTGGGTGAGACAAATCGGTTCGTGCAAATCGAGCCAGGTGTCTATCAGAGTTTGAGAGAAGGAAGAACACAGGACGTTTACGGCGAGTTCCGGACCATCGTGTTCGGGACGGATCCGTTTGGAAAGACCATGCTCATGACGGATGGACCCATGAGCTACTCCAGAGCGGCATGGTACGAAACGAGTCTGTTCAACGCCTCATTGCTAGTTGTGGCTGTGCTCCTTATCATCGGCAGCGTCCTGTACTGGGGAATCAGGGCAGCAGTGCACAGGATCCGTCCGAGACAGGAATCAGAGCAGGCAGAGGCAGTCCCCACAGCAGTGAAATGGGCCAGCGGCGCGGCGCTTGCTTATGGGTTTCTTACCATCGCCTTTGTACTTGAGACGATCATAGCAAGCGAACCAGATCCTGTTTATGGTCTGCCCGCAATGGTTTATGGTGGGATGCCTGCATGGAGCTCGTGGTTCAATCTGGTGGTGCCGTTGGCGATGGCAATCATCGGAGGGGCGGTGGTCATCCTCGCGGTACTCGCCTGGTGCAAAGGGTATTGGCGAGCTGCCGGGCGCATTCATTACTCATTGTTTGCAGTTGCCACGGTGGTGATGGTGTGGATTCTCTGGTACTGGAATGTGATCTCCGTGTAGGCGGTGCACCAGGTGCAGAGCTTCCGGGAACCTAGCCTTTTCAAGGCATCACAGTGGATGTAGCGATTGGATCGGAAACTGGAACATCTAGCGCGGACGAGTCCATATGCATCACTTATTGAAGCGTGGCAGGCATTACGTGGGGTCAAGGTACTGACCGCTGTACGCCCTTCCCTGCCCTACCGCGAAGGGATCGTCACTGCCGTGGCCAGTCGATGAGCTCCCGGCGGCAACACCTCCCAATGTGCGCTGGCCTCTCGGCGAGATCGCCACCGGCGGCGATGGAAGGAGTCACTTGGGGATTGGCAGGAATGCCGGGTATGGTGTAATATACCGGTAGGCAATATAACGCGTGGCGTTATAACGGCTGCCGGTATAGCGTTGTGATGGGAGTCCACCGTGGGTGACAGGAAACTGATCCAGAAATACCTCCCGATGACGGAGTCCACGTACTACATCATGCTCGCCTTGGTGGAGCCACTCCATGGATACGGAATCATGCAGGATGCGGAAAGGCGCAGCAACGGCGCGGTGAGTCTCGGCCCCGGAACCCTCTACGGTGCTCTGAGCACGTTGGAACGGGAGGGGTTGATCAACCTGGTATGCCGGGATGGTAGGCGGAAGATCTATCGGTTGGCAGGGAAGGGACGAAGGGTCCTGGAGTTGGAGCTTTCGCGTCTCCAACGTCTCGTGGATAGCGGGATGGCGGTGGTTCATCCACGAGGGAAGCCAGGGGAGGGAGGATAGGTGGATGCAGGTAGATGATCAGTGCACATCAGCAATTCGGATGGTTCGCAGGGTATTCCTGGAGTGGCAGGATGAAGCGGAGGAGGCTTGGCTCAGCGAAATGTCCCAGCAGGGCTGGCACCTCCGGGCGGTGGGCGCGGGCATCCTGCACTGCAGGTATTACTTCGAGCGGGGTGTACCAACGAACTACCAGTATCGACTTGACTACCCAGGGGGAACTCCGGATCGTGAGGAGTATCTGGGTGTGTTCCAGGATGCAGGATGGGTCCACGTGGACCGTTTGATCAACGGCTGGGAATACTTTCGAACGATGGAAGAGGTACCTCCGGGTGAGACAAGAGAAATCTACACGGACACCCGGTCACGAGTACAGAAATACTGGAGGATCCTGTCATGGACAGCCATCCTTACCTTATTGCTCCTGGCCTTCATTCTCAACACGCCCAGGGTGCTTCCGAGGATGCACGATCTGTTGCTGACGATTCGGGTCGTCGTGGCAGTGATCACGATGCCACTCGCGGTCTTGTCGGGCTATGCATCATTGCAGGTCCTCCGGAAGATCCACAACACCAGGGATCCTCTATAGCGACTTCTGTACTGTCCAGGTAGATGAGTCTGTGGACGAAGAGATCCTTACGATGGGACCTTTCCTCCCGGCCTGCAAAGCTGGTCGGGACGATGCCCCGACTATGGAGGCGACCGAGGCGAAGCCTCCGGCAGCAGGCAGATCGCGTCGTTCCCAAAGTACCGGAAATCGCCGGTTGAAAATTACCGGTTTTGGCCGGTTTCCCACCCTGCCGTGAAGCTCATCATTCTCTGTTATTCACCTCCTCTGCGCCTGCTAATGGGTCATGCTCTGTTCGGTTTGGATCGGGATTTATGGCTGATAACCCTGGTGACCACGATTTTACACCTTGTGTCAATGGGCATTGCGGTGCGGAGCGGAGCGGGGTGAACGATTACTTGGCAAAATAAGAGCAGTAATCACGGACGTTATATTACTGCGTGCTGAACCACCCCCATCCGGGGCTAGATCTCGGCTATGGTATACAGGAGATAGGTGTTGGTTGAAAGAGGGGACGTGGCAGGGGAAGGGTAGCTGTTACTTTGCTCCTAAGATTATTTGATGTTTGCAGAAGAAGGATACACATAGAACATGAAGAAACATCCTGTATTGTGTTCAGCGATTCTTACATGTGGGAGGTCTGAAGGATGGGTGATAAACTCGATTACAAGAAATATAAAGAAATAATTGGGAGGTAAACAAAATGTATTATGAAAATAATCTTGGAAAAGTCTATTACGAAGCATACGGCCCGGAGAGCGGAGCAGGGTTATTTTTTTCCCATGGGGTAAGCATTGACCATGAAACTTTTAAAACTCAGGTGGAGGCTTTAAAGGACCGCTATCGGGTGGTGGTTTGGGATATGCCTTATCACGGTTTATCCTC
>PWUB01000001.1 GCA_003563755.1 Clostridia bacterium | reverse complement strand
CTCATTGCCCTGTCGAATGTGACCCCCGCTGTTCCGAAGTGAGTGGTCTCGAGTTCTGGGTCCCACAGCGAGGTCCGGAGGTAGAACTCGTCCTCGACCTTCCTCGTTGACGTTCCGTTGACAAGCTTGAGGCGGTATTGCTTGGGGATACGAGGGAGTAAATGAGGGTAGCGGCGAAAAAGCTCGCGCATTGCTCGCACACTGGCGGCCATTGAACAGAGTCAATGGTAATAACAAGAAACCCCCGAATCCCTTACGAGGCGGGGGTTTCAGTCTGTGGGCCACCAGGGAATCGAACCCCGGACACCCTGATTAAAAGTCAGGTGCTCTGCCGACTGAGCTAGTGGCCCAACCTGTGCTGGGGCGCCAGGATTCGAACCTGGGAATGACGGCTCCAAAGGCCGTTGCCTTACCGCTTGGCGACGCCCCACCGATCAGGTTCTAATGTGCGCCCAGGAGGATTCGAACCCCCGACACTCGGATCCGAAGTCCGATGCTCTATCCAGCTGAGCTATAGGCGCATGTGGGTGGCTGAGGGGACTTGAACCCCCGGCCTCCAGGGCCACAACCTGGCGCTCTAACCGCCTGAGCTACAGCCACCACGTTTGCTGGTGCGCCCGGGAGGATTCGAACCTCCGACCGCCTGATTAGAAGTCAGATGCTCTATCCTGGCTGAGCTACGGGCGCATCTGAGCGGGAGACGGGGATCGAACCCGCGCTATCGGCTTGGAAGGCCGAAGCTCTACCACTGAGCTACTCCCGCACAACATGGAGAAAAATGGTCGGAGCGGCCAGATTCGAACTGGCGGCCTCCTGCTCCCAAAGCAGGCGCGCTGACCAAACTGCGCTACGCTCCGACAACATCATTGCGAGTCCAAAGTATAATGGATGACACTCTCGATGTCAACGTGACAGAGCCTCACAGCAGGCCACCAGTGGCCAACTCGCAGGCCATCATTCTGAAGGCTCTTCCCCGGTGACTGACCTGGTTCTTTTCGTCCTGGTTCATCTCCCCGAAGGTAGATCCCGCGGCCGGATACAGGAACAGAGGATCATACCCGAACCCTTCTGATCCTCTCGGTTCGTCCAGGAGGTGACCGTACACCGTTGCCTCTGCCGTCCACACCCGGAGTCCCTCCTCAGGCATGTGGGCCCAACCATGCCTCCGAAATGACAATGACGTTGTACTGTCGCCGTCAGGAATGACAAGGGCAATGCCACACACGAAGTAGGCTGTCCTCCGATCCTCTCCCCGCATGCGCTCGAGCAAGAGCCTGTTGTTCTGCTCATCGGTGGCATCGTCCCCTGCATACCGTGCTGACCTCACGCCGGGATCGCTGCCCAGGGCGGGAACCACGATCCCCGAATCGTCGGCACAGCAGGGCAGCCTCAACTGAAGCGCCACATGGGCAGCCTTGGCAAGCGCGTTTTCGACAAAGGTCTCTCCGACCTCCTCGGCAGGGGAGGCATCCGGATACTCCCCGAGATGCCGCAGTTCTATGTCGACATCGCCAAGTATGGCGCTAAGCTCACTCACCTTGTGCTCATTGCCGGTGGCAAACACCAGAGTCTTCATCGAACGTCCTCGCCTCCAGTAGGGATCACTCGTGTAGACGCGCGATACCGACGGTGACCTCATCCCAAAGAGAGTCCAGAGACTCCTTCTGAACTTCGGTGAGGTCCTTGAGCGCCTCGGTGGCCATCTTCATCATCTGGTCCATCTCATCGACGGTGAAAGGTGTCCCCTCTGCGGCTCCCTGCACCTCCACCAGCTCACCGCTTCCCGTTCCCACGACGTTGAGATCAACCTGGGCCCGGGAATCCTCCCCGTAATCCAGGTCAAGAAGGGGAATGCCGTTTACGAGGCCGCAGCTGACTGCTGCCAGCGAATTGTTCAGCGGCAGATATGACAGCTGATCATTCAGCACCATATGATACAGCGCATCAACCAGGGCCACGAAACTGCCGGTTATGGACACCGTGCGGGTACCACCGTCTGCCTGGATGACGTCACAATCCACCCACAGAGTATTCTCGCCCAACTGGTCCAGTTCCACGACCGATCTCAGGCAGCGCCCGATCAGCCGCTGTATCTCCTGGCTCCGCCCCGAGGGCCGGTTCATGTTTACGTCGCGTATGTTCCTGTGCTCCGTAGCCCGCGGCAGCATGCTGTATTCGGCGGTGATCCAGCCCTGGCCACTACCCCTGAGCCAGCGTGGTACTCCGGGCTGCACGCTGACCGTTACTATCACCTTAGTGTCTCCGGCCCTGGCAAGCACTGAACCCTCCGGATACTTTATGAAATCACGTTCGATTGACATTTGACGCAGATCATCGGCTCGCCTGCCGTCCGACCGCACGTACTCCCAACCAGACACAGAACTCTCCTTTCCTCCGCCCCGAAATTCAACCAGTGTCGTGCAGCTACTACCCCTCTTGGTAGCAGCAATCATTATACCGCAATTGCACACGGTTCAGACACACCGATACCGAATGTGGGCTTCTTCAGTGGGTGGCGAAGTACTGCTCTAAGGCGGCAACGATGGCCTCAGCAACCACCATTTGAATGGAAGGGTTCAAGAGCATGCGCTCATCCGCCGCCGAGGTCATGTACAGTGTTTCAAGGAGGGCTGCAGGTACGTGTGCCTCCCTGAGAACAGCGAAGTTGGCCGTTCGGACACCTCTATCAGGACGTCCCAACATACCCACGACCTGGGATTGTACGGCGTATGCCAGGCTCCGGCTGGCAGAACAGGCGTCGGGATGGTAGTAGGTCTCGGTGCCCTCGGCAGCACCACGAGGGTCGGCGTTGCAGTGGATGGAGATGAAGACATCAGCGTTCAGGTCATTCGCTATGGCCGGCCTGTCGTATATATACGTGTTGTAGTCTCCCGTTCTCGTCATGACCACCGTCGCCCCCGCAGTCTCCAGCAGCTCCAGCAGGTTAACTGAGATTGCGATGTTAATGTCTTTCTCCAGAGATCCGGATACACCCCGCGCTCCGGAATCCACACCTCCATGCCCGGGATCGATCACTATAAGCCGT
>PWUB01000042.1 GCA_003563755.1 Clostridia bacterium | reverse complement strand
GCACCAGGATGGGCACCATGGCCAGGGTGACCGAGCCTCCCTGGGGCATACGGAAAAGTCTCAGCTGGCTCAGCGCCAGGGCCAGGGCGATCATGACCGCCGTCTCCGTCATCATCATCAAGCGTCTGTTCACAATGATTCCTCCTCCCCTCTCGGGGGAGATGCGCGAAAAGCGGAAACCGCTGCCCGGGGAGCAGCGGTAACAGGACAATCTGCCTTCCCTGCGCTGGCATTATCCAGATCAGGTTCCAGGGGTCGGAAGGGATCCTTCCCTCTCAGCCTGGTAGCTCCCCCAAGCGATGATACTCGTCATCTTTCATCCGAATCATACCACCTTTGAGGCGGGACATCCAAGGGTTGCTGCCTCAAACCGCCGTACCGGCACCCCCCTCACCCAATGCCGTTCTGATCCGGCCACCACCATATTTGCAATACGAACTTAAGAATTTATAGACACATATCAAAAAGATTGAGGTTCTCCCTTGACATCCCTGCAGTTCCCCTGATAGGCTCATAATTGAAATCATCAAGTGAAGAGTCAAACATGTTAAGGAGAATGACAATGTTTAAGGCTCTTGGCCGGCAGATTACTGAGACCTTCTTCGGTAGGGACTACTTTCTCCTCTGGCTCGGGCAGTCAGTCTCCCAGATGGGAGACGGTGCGGGCTTCATCGCGGTCATGTGGTGGGTGCAGTCCACGACGGGCTCGGCCCTGGCCCTCGGCACCCTGGCCATGGCCAAGGGACTCGTTGCCACCCTCCTCGGCCCCGTTGCCGGGGTGCTCATCGACCGGCTGGACCGTAAGAAGATAATCGTCACCACCGATGTGATACGGGGAGTCATCTACTGCATCCTCGGGTACCTGGCCTTCACCGACAGCCTCACCATCGGAGTGCTGATCGTCCTGTCATGCATTGCAGCAGCCTGTGCCCAGTTCATGTTCCCGGCGGTGGCCGCCGTGGTTCCCCTGCTCGTTCCCGACAAAGGTCTCGAGAAGGCCAACGCCCTTAACAACATGTCGAGGCAGTTGGTGGGGGTGGCGGGATACTCGATCGGCGGGATACTGGTGGCCCTGTTCGGCGTGCCGGCCCTGCTGTTTCTCAACGGTGTATCCTTTCTTTGCTCCGCAGCATCGGAGATGCTCATCCTCATACCCCGCATCCAGGGCGAGGGTGAGACCCTGTCCCTGGACCTTTTCGTGTCGGACCTCCGCGAAGCCGTACACTACATCCTGGGCTTCAAGGTGCTGATGAAGATCATAATGGTGGCGATGGTGCTGAACTTCTTCTTCGCTCCCTTCTTCGTGCTGCTTCCGATGTTCGTCGACGTACACATGGGCGCCGGAAGCGATGTCTACGGCTACCTCCTGGCAGCATCAATGGCCGGGGGTGTGGTGGGTACCCTGGTACTCTCCACCACCAGGCTGGTCCAGGATAACCTGTGGCTGGTCAAATGGGGAATCGTGCTGCAGTCGGTCTTCTTCCTTACACTGCCCTTCCTTCCGGTGCAGCTCTGGATGTCTCACGTGGTCATGCTCTTCATCGGCGGGTGCCTAAACCTCGTGGTCAACATCTACTTCCAGACCATCCTGCAGAGGACCACCCGGCAGGAGTACATGGGCAAGGTGTTCAGCCTGGTCGGAACGGCCACCGGTGCCCTGCAGCCCGCAGCGTCCGGGGTTGCAGGTGCGGCAGCGTCGGTGTTCTCGCTCCCCGCCATACTGACGGCCGGCTTCTCCGTGTCTCTTCTGGCCGGTGTGCAGTTCGCCAGGATACCGGGGATCGATGACTGGATCAGCTCCACTTCGAGCGAGGAGCATGTTGCAGCGGCTGCGACGTCCACGGACTGATCATGATAGCCTGGGAGAAGGCAGGGCCACCCCGCCGTCCCCCCGGACCACCGGACACACACCCCCGGCCGGGCCGACGTTATCAGCATCACTCCCCGGCTGTGAACTTCTCGAGGGCGACGGCGAGCAGGCATGTCCGCTGATCCAGTGACTCCACGTATATGAACTCCCGCTCACTGTGTGCACCACCGCCGGCAGGACCAAGGCCGTCCAGCGTGGGCACTCCCCAGGCAGAAGTCAGGTTCCCGTCCGAGGCACCGCCGCGGACTGATCCCTCGAGCTCGAGTCCGATCTCGGCGGCAGCCCGCGTGAGATCCTCAAGCAGAGCCCT
Organism: Clostridia bacterium; assembly: GCA_003563755.1. Next base: position 867 of record PWUB01000042.1, on the reverse strand, counting down.
GTTGCCCCGGGTCTGTTCCATGGGGGGACGGTGGAAACTGCCACTCAGCTCGGTCTGGGTGCCCGGGACAAAGCACATACGGGATACGACGCGAAGACCCTCTGAGACCCGCTCTGCCTCCTCGGTGGTCCAGACCCGGGCATCCAGCTCCATCTCGGCCCTCTCGGCAACGACATAGGGGTGGGTTCCTCCCCTGAAGGCCCCGATGTTCACCGTTGTGCCCGACTCGGGATCGGCAAGGCCCAGGCAGCACAGGGCCTTGTGATTAAGATCATGGATCGCACTGGCACCCAGCTCCGGTTCACTGCCAGCGTGTGCTGCAGCACCGGTCACGGCCAGGCGAAAGATACCCACCCCCTTCCTCCCTATGGTTACCTGTGTTGGAGTGGACCCGGGTTCAAGTATGAGGGCTCGCCTCGATCGGTCTGCGAGTTCCCTGAGGATCCGGCGCGAATGGGGTGAGCCGGGTTCCTCATCACTGTTGAACAACACCGCGATGCCGCTCGCCGAGGGGTGAACGCAGAGCAGGGCCTCGAGAGCAGCGATGCCGCAGGCGATCCCACCCTTCATATCGTGCACTCCCACCCCGAACATGCGGTCATCCCGTCGTGCAAAGGGTCGCGCCCCGGCGGCTCCCCTGGGCAGCGCCGTGTCCATGTGACCTACCAGCAGTGCCTCGTAGGGTCCGGGGCCCAGCCGCCCGACGACGTGCTCGCCGTAGGGCGCCGGAGCCGGGATCCTGTCAACGGCAAATCCCAGAGAGTCCAGTCTCTTCGCCAGCAGTTCCCCCACCTCGTTGACACCCTCAGCGTGCTCACTGGCCGAGTCCATGTTCACCAGGCGCTCCAGGAGCTCTTCCGTGCTCGT
>PWUB01000120.1 GCA_003563755.1 Clostridia bacterium | reverse complement strand
GCCTGGGTCGCCAGTATCAGCCGCCACATCAGGTACAGGGTCAGGAGCGTCAGGCCCAGCCCCACGGCCTGGTGGGCAGACCTCAGCCATATCCACACCCGGCCCGCACGGGCCAGTCCCGTCATCTCGTCACGAAGGCGGGTCATGGCCCTCCCCCTCCTCGTGTTGTGGCCAGGGGTACAGCAGCCCTCCGCATGCCTCGCACCACCAGTCGATGCTGAGCATACCCACCCGCGTCGGTGTGGCCTTCGGTGTCGCGACCGGAGTCGCGCAGATGCAAATGCGCGGGAGGCGCGGTGGCTTGACGATCTTGCCCCTGTGCTCACTCATCATTCCCCCTCCTCGCATAGGTGTGAATATTTATTCAGTGGGTCTGCTCCCCACTTGAACCGCTTGCACTCATCGCCGCGGCATACGGTATAATGGGTTTCAGATAGCGTCATTGTTGTGTGCGGAGGGCTGAGATACCCGCTCAGCCCTCTGTCCCGTAGCACCCAGGCGGCGTACCTGGCGGCGTGGAACACCCCTGCAGGGTCCCAGTCCCACACCTTCGAGATACCCCTGAGCGCGTGGTGGACGGCAAACATGGCAGCGCTCATTGGGGGTCCTCCTCGGTGTTGGCGAGGGCCTGACGCGCTTTCTCCAGACGCTCAGCCCACTCCTCGGACTGATACATCTCCCGGAAGGACTGCAGCCATGTCATGGGTGACACCAGCCCCTCCAGTGCCTCCCGCAGCTCGTCGCGTTGCCTCTCCAGCTCCGGCAGTGCAGCCAACATCCGGGCGTGCCTCTTGGGCTCGGGGCTGTCGATGATCTCGGCGATCAGGTGATGCCCTCCCAAGTCTCCCTCCACGCGGTAGTTGTGCGGGGCATCACCCAGCATCGGAATCGGCGGGTACACCGTCAGCTCGTCTCGCGGTTGTTCAGCCATGCTCCTCCCCCTCCCCGGGAGTAACCCACAGGCCACACTCCTCCAGCACCTGCCGGGCCCGACGCTTGGCCTCGACCCGCAGCTGGGCACACTCCTGACTGCGGGCATCGTGTGGCACGTCCTCCATCCCCTCAGTGAGTGCGCGGTAGGCCATCTGCAGTGCCTCCCGCAGTCGCCGATTGTCGCGCAGTGCGTACTCCAGGGCCTCGGCTGCCTCCTCGAACTCCGTCTCCCACCGCTTGCCGATTTTCCGCAGCTCGACCGTCAGAGAGTCAGTCATCGTGCTCCTCCCCCTTTGCCTTGTAAGCAACCCAAGTATCCATGCCGTGTTCCTCTAGCCAATCGCCGCCCACAAGACATCCCCCGTTGACGTGCGGACTAGCCATGTTCCGCAGCTCCGTTTTGCACTGATGGCATTTGAGATAATCAGTGCCAATAAGTCCGGCGTTGACCTGCATCCGCTCACCGCAACAGTAGGGCTGCCAGTCCTCACCTTGAAGCTCGATTCCAACAGCCTTTACTGCAGCGAGAAGGTCTACCATTTCCGCAACGGGTTCCAGCAGGTATTCACTCACACCTGCACCCCCTCGTACTCGATAATGCGGCCCTGCTCCACGCCGGCCTCGACCTGGGCGAACAGGCCGGGCGCATGGCCGGTAAAGGCTCCGCCGGGCCATGCTTTGAGGCGGTCGCTCTCCGAGACATAGACCTCTCCCTCGCCTTCGCAGGTGTGACAGTCTCCGGGCCAGACACCCCCGAGGCCGCCGACGTCTATCACGCCGTGGCCCGAACAGGTCCAGCACCGCACGATAGCCCACCTCATGTCCTTTCCCCCTCTCCCTCAGTGAAAAGAGGGTAGCGTGTGGCTGCCCTCGGATCAGAATGGGATACCGCCATCGTCATCCTCCGGGAAGTCTCCCAGGTCGTCGAGAATGTCGTCCTCAACGGCCTGCTGGTCCTCGATGTACGCCTGCAGGTCGTTGATGAAGGCCGTGGCCTGGTCATAGGTCATGTCCTTCAGTTTCGTCACGCCGTGGCGCTCAGCGACCTCCCGCACGGTGTCCCTGTCGATGTCCATGGCCAGCAGCTGCTTGACGTACTTTCGCTGGCCCTCGTCCATCATAACCTCAGCCTCAGAGGTCTCCTCCGGCTGCTCCTCCTCGTCCTCCCCGTTCTCGCGGGAGGCCAGCTCCTTCTCGATGACCGTCTTCAGGGCGCGGTTCTCAGCCCCGTAGCGGTCATCGTTCAGCTTCTCGTCGGTGAGGAAGTTGCTCAGGACCCACTCGAGGTAGTTACTGTTCACGTCGGCGATCTTCTCGTCCTTGTGCTTACCGAAGCTGAGGGTGGTGGGGGGGTCGGCAGACTGCTCGCCGGACCCCGACTGCTGCTGGCCGCCGTTCCCGCGTCCCTCCATGTAGTCTTCGTCCTGGGTGAACAGCCGGGATGCACCGGTGACGTTCAGAGAGGCATCGACGAACGCTCTCTTCTTGGCCATCTTCACGAGCGTGTTCTGGCCGTCCATCGGGTCGTTGTTTTCGACCTGCTTGCCAGTCTTCTTGTCCGTGCGATAGCGGTACTTGCGCTCGTAGCTGTTGGCACTCCCGATCCCACTGCCCATGTACTGCCCGGTATCCCTCCGCATCAGGTCGCAGCGGAAGGTGTAGCTGATCAGCGGGTAAGGCCTCTTCTCGAGTTCGATGACCTCCGATTCGATGGTGAAGCGCGGCGCCAGGCGGAAGGTAAGGCACAGCTGCTGGGCCCCGGGCTGAAACAGAAACGGTTTGGGTACGCCCGGAACCCTCCCATAGTCGGTGTCCTTCAGCAGCAGCTCGTTCATCAGCCGCATCAGGTAATCGTTCTGCTGCTTGGCGGTCTGGATCTGCTCCTCGAGGTTGGCCGGCAGGACGTTGCCGCTGTCTACTACCTCCAGCGCTCTCTCTTCAGCCATCCTTCTCCCCCTCCCTGCGGCCCGTCTGCCATCCTGTCGGGCCGGGTCCGTATATCCGCGGTCTCGCCGGCGGGTTGCCTCCCCGCGCCCACCGGGTCAGGTCTTCCTGCTCCTGATCGCTCAGGTGGCTCATCTGTTCTCCGAACCGTCGCATCTGCTCCTCCGTCAGCGGC
>PWUB01000203.1 GCA_003563755.1 Clostridia bacterium | reverse complement strand
GGCTCATCGGAGGTGGTCGCCGTGATGACCACCTGGGATTCGCGTACCAGGTCCTCCACCTCGTCCACCGGGTGCACCCGGACTCGGGGCAGCTCCTCGGCGATGTCGGAGGAGAAACGGGACACCCGCTCGGGCGAAATGTCATAAACGTATAAATCCGACAGTTCCATCGCCGCCTGGGCAAACAGGGCCTGGTAGTGGCCCTGCACTCCCGCCCCCACGATGCCGGCTGTACGGGCACCCTGTGCAGCAAGGTGGCGGATGCTGACGCCGCCGACGGCCCCCGTTCTCAGGCCGGTCAGGACCTGGCCGTTCAGGAGGGCCAGGGGACGTCCCGTGTCTTTATCGTTGAGAACCACCACGCCGTCCACCACCGGCATGTTCCTTTCGGCGTTTTGCGGAAACACGGTCACCAGCTTGGTGCCGAAAGCGTCGGATCCGAAACAGGGCATCAGAAGAAGCGTGTTCGCCCCGTGGTCGAGATGAACCCGGGGCGGCATGTAGTATTCACCCCGTTCATGGCTGACCAGGATCCTCTCCACCTCGTCCATGACTCCCCCGAGTGACGCGGCCTGCATGATGTCGCTTCCTGAGAGAAAAAGCACTTTGATCCCTCCATAACTGCTAAATCTGATCCCCATCGACCCTGCCTCACACCCGCGGCTCACTGCCCCGGCTCACCACCCGATCGCCGACCCCTCGGCCCGGGGGTCGGCTCCCGCCAGGAGCGTACCGTCAACAGGATTTTTCATCGCCAGGTGGACCCGGGAGGAGGATGCGGCCCATTTTTCCACCACGTACACATCGTGTCCCATGGCAGCCAGCTGATCCCGGACCTTTCCGGGTAGATCTGCCTCGGCATCAACCCGTCCCGGATAGTAGGCATGGGGAGCGAAGGAGTTCGGGAAGTTGCGGGTGACCACCCGGGGAGCCTCCACGGCCTCCTGGGGGTTCATACCGAAATGCAGCATGTTGATGAGAACCTGCAGCATGCCCTGGGTCTGGGCGTCTCCGCCGGGACATCCGAGGGCCATGATCGGCTCCTCCCCTCGCATTACCAGGGCCGGATTGGGAGTCAACCTCGGCCGTCTTCCCGGTGCTATGCCGCTGGGATGACCGGGTTCGACACGTGACTGCTTCCCCCGACCGGAGCAGGAGATGCCCAGGCCCGGCACCACCGGGGTCCAGAACACGGGATCGCTCGGGGTGGCGGAGAAGATATTCCCCCGCGCGTCCATGGCAGCGACGTAGCTGGTGTCGCTCTTGACATCATCGCCGGGAGCGCGGTATCGCTCTACGTCCACCGGGATTACCTCTCGGTCCCTGCCCCCTGGTTCATACCGCCACGGATCCCCGGGATCGGGCATCCGACCGGTCGCCCTCTCGCGAGGTATCAGCGCCGCCCGCTCACGGGCGTAATCTCGAGATAGCAGGCCCGTGATGGGGACTTCAACGTGCCGCGGGTCAGCGTAGAAGTTCTCGCGGTCGGCAAACACCAGGTCCATGGCCTCCACGAGGAGGTGCAGGTACTCGGTGCAGTTGTGACCCATGTCCTCCAGCTCGAAGCAGTCGAGCACGTTCAGAAACTGCAGAAGCATCGGGCCCTGGCACCAGGGTCCGCAGGCGTACACATCGTGTCCCCGGTACGAGATGTGCAGCGGCGGGGCCAGCTCCACCCGGTGCTCTGCCAGGTCGCGGAGGCGCATCCAGCCGCCGCTCTGTCGGTGAAACTCACTGATTCTCTCGGCGATGGGTCCCCGGTAAAAGAAGTCACGGGCCCGACGTATCGCCTCCTCGCGGCTGCAGCCCTCCCTGCGGGCCCTGGCCTCCTCATCCATCAGCATCCCGAAGGTCTCCGCCAGGTCCGCTTGCACGAGTACCTGGCCGGCACGGGGTGCCCTTCCTCCGGGAAAGAAGATCCGTGCAGCCTCGGGCTCCATGTCAGCCAACCGTTCCTCTCGTTCTCCTAGGTCCGCGGCCACCCCCCGGGATACGGGAGCCCCCTCCCGGGCCAGCTCCCTGGCCGGTTCCAGGACCTCTCCCAGGGTCTTCGTACCGTAACGCTCGAGGGCGGTCATCCAGCTGTCCGGTGCACCCGGGGTGACGGCTCTCATTATGCCCTCCGAGAGCGAATCACCCCCCCGACGCCTGATCTCATCGATATCGGTGAGCTCCGGCCATACCCCCAGCCCATCCAGGGTCATCCGCGTGTCTGTCTGTGCGTGGTAGACGACGATGGGAGCCACTCCGGTGAAGCTGGTCAGGTTGAAGAGGAGAACGTTTATGGCGATGCCGGCGGTGACGCCGGCATCGACCGCGTTGCCTCCGGCCCGCATAACCTCGAACCCGGCCGCCGTGGCCAGGTGGTGTCCGGAGGTCACGACACCGCTGCGGCCCATGATCAACGGGCGGGCGGTAACCTCGTCGGACCGGGAAGTGGTGAAATCCATCCTGAGCGAACCCATGATGCTCCTCCTATCTGATCGAGAGAATTCCTCACTTCATGAGTTCCCGATCCAGGGCCCGTACCCTGCCCCTGGGTGGATCCCCGTCTCGAGGGGCCCCCTCCATCCCCGGCACTAGCGGCGGTTGTGCGCGAGCAGCAGGAGCCGGGAACCATCCATCGATGCCTCTCGCAGATCGAAGCCGCCGTAGCAGCAGTGATATTCCCAGCCGGCCTCCTCTACCATGGATACCAGCTCGTGCAGGCTGTAGAGCCGGAGGTGGATGTCGGCAGTTCCGACGAATTTGTACCCCTCGCCGGCCCGCTCAAAATAGGTCCAGGTGTTGGTGAGGCGGGAGGTCTCAAGGTCGAAGCTGCTCTGTTCAGCAACGAGGGTATCTCCCATCTCGGTCACCCCCGAGGGCCGGAAGTTGCGCAGGAAGAAATCACGGGAGCTGACGTCGACAACCAGCAGCGCGCCCTCCCTGGCCACCGCTGCACACCCCCGGATTATCTCCAGGTCGGTGTCCTCGTCGTAGTAACCTATGGATGTGAACAGTATGAGGACGGCATCGAAGGCGGTCTCATCCACGGCGTCCGTGAGCCGGCGGGCGTCGCCCACCAGGAACT
>PWUB01000336.1 GCA_003563755.1 Clostridia bacterium | reverse complement strand
CGAGCGGAGCCGTCGGCTTCTTCTCCGTCTCGAGGTGTTTCGCTTCCCCGCCGTCTATGGGTATCAGGTGTATCTGCGGCTTATCGGTCCTGCCTGAGACAAAGGCAACCGCCTTCCCGTCAGGGCACCAGGCAGGTGCGCTGTCCGTGGGACCGGCGGTGAGGGGACGTTCACGCTCCCTCGACGTGAGGTATATCTGGTTGTGCTTTTTCTTCTTGTCGCGGTCGTAGCTGGTACGCACGTAAACGGCGGCCTCGCCGTCGGGGGCGATGGCCGGGGATCCGATGGTCTCGACGCGGTAGATGTCCTCGGGCTGTAGACGTTTCTGCACAGGTGTCACCTCCGCGCTAATCATTCGCTCTTGGGGGATGACATACCTTCAACGCCTGCCCCGATCAGCAGGGTTCAGAAACTGGCAGAGTACCGGGGGATGCCCTGGCTGGGGTGTTCCCACGTTACTGGACGTCCCGCTCTCCTCTCAGCCTCGGATCGAGGGCGTCGCGGAGACCGTCTCCGAAGAAGTTGAAACCGAAAACGGTGACCATGATCGCGAGCCCGGGAAACACCGTTATCCAGGGTGAGCAGAGTAGGAACCTTCGGCCCTCGGCGACGATGTTGCCCCAGCTGGGCGTCGGGGGCGGCACGCCGAGTCCGAGGAAGCTGAGGGTGGCCTCGGTGAGGATCGCGGCACCGATGCTCAGAGTGGCGAACACCACCGCCCCGGTCATGGCATTGGGGAGAAGATGACGAAACATGATCCTCATGGAGCTGGCACCCATGGCGCTGGCGGACTCCACGTACTCCATCTCGCGCACTGACAGAACCGATGACCGCACGATCCGGGCAAACCTCGGGGCCTGCGTTACACCGACCGCTATCATGACATTTCTTATGGCCGGCCCCAGCATGGCAACGATGGCGAGGGCCAAGAGCAGGGTGGGGAAACAGATCAGGATGTCGATGAGACGCAGCAGGAGGGTCTCGACCGCGCCTCCGTAAAAGCCAGCGAGCAGCCCCATCACGGTGCCCAGGATTATGCCGAGTCCCGTGGCTACGACGCCCACCTGCAGGCTTATGCGAGATCCCCAGATGATGCGGCTCAACAGGTCCCGTCCCGCGTTATCGGTGCCGAGAAGGTGCCCCGGGGTGCCGGGCGGCTCCCGCCGCATCGCCATGTCCAGCGTCAGGGGATCGTGCGGAGCTATGTGGGGTGCCAACAGCGCGATCAGGGTGATGATCACCACCAGGATCAGGCCGAGAGTGGCCGACCGGCTCCTCTTAAAGATGCTGACGATACCCTTAAGGACCCTGTTTTCGCCTTTCTCAATGCGTTCTGATTCCCCCAAGGCAGTCTCTCCTCCTAATGATACCTGATGCGAGGATCAAAGAAGCCGTAGCTTGTATCCACCACGAGGTTGACCAGCATGAACACGAGGGCAAACACCAGGAGGTTCCCCTGCACAACTGGGTAGTCACGGCCGAGTATTCCCTGAACGGTCAGCCGTCCCATCCCGGGTCTGACGAAAATGACCTCCGTGACCACGGCTCCCCCCAGGAGCGTCCCGAACTCCATTCCCGCCGCCGTGATGACCGGGATCACCGCGTTCTTGAGGGCATGACGGTACACCACGATCCTCTGACTCAGCCCCTTGGCACGGGCCGTTCGTACGTAGTCTTCGCCCAGCACATCCAGCATCGAGGATCTCATCATCCTTGCCATCAGGGCAATTCTCCTCAAGCCGAGGGTTATGGCGGGAAGCGCCAGGTAATACAGGGTGCTCACTATGTCTCCCCTGGTGCCGCCGCCCGTGAGTGGGAATATGCCCCATCGCAGGCTGAAGAAGTACATGCCGATGAGTGCAACCCAGAAGATCGGTGCGGTGTACCAGATGACCGAGATGATGTTGGCCGTGAGATCAGCAGGGGTGTTCCTGCGCACGGCCTGGGTGATCCCCAGGGGCAGTCCGAGTCCCATGCCGATGATCATGGCAGCGGTGGCGAGCTCGATGGTGTAGGGCAAGACACGCCTTATCTCCGACAGTACGGGCCTGGGCGACTTGATGGAGACTCCCAGGTCTCCTCGCAGGACGCCGCTGATATACCGGTAGTACTGTACATGCAGGGGCTGATCGAGGCCCAGCTGGCTCCGCACCCGCTCAACGGATTCCATGGGAGCGTCTTCACCGAGCATGGCGAGCACGGGATCACCCGGGATCATGTGGATGAGAAAGAAGACCACGGTCACCACGCCCAGCGCGGCGGGGATGATGTACAGCAGTCGTTTGCCCAGATATTCAGTCACGCTCTACCCCCTACCACCATGCGGGGTGCGGGGGGCCGCCGCCCCCCGCACATACCTGCCGTGGGATGCAAAATCACCGACCCCGACCCTCGATGTAGACGTTGTAGAGGCAGGTGTCCTCCACCTGGCCCAGCTGGAACCCCTTGACCCACGGGTGCAGGGCACGCACGTTCGTGGGCTGGAAAAGAGGTACGCAGGGTACTTCCTCGTAGAACAGGACCTGGAGGTCGAAGTAGATCTCGGCCCGCCTGGCCTCATCCATCTCGACGCGACCCCTGTTGATGAGGTCATCGGCGCCGCCCCACCACGTGAAGTTGCGGCCGCCGGGTGAGGACCTATCCCCGTGGAAGAAGCCGGACAGGATGGCATCGGGATCGTACCTGGCGCTGAGGCTCAGCCATGCCAGCGGGGACTCGCCGGCCGTCGTAGCTGTCATCCAGGCCGTGGAATCCATCATGTTGTATTCCACGTCGATACCCACCTGGGCGAGGTTGGACTGCATGACGGTGAATACATCGCGCTCAACCTCGATGTCACGGCCGTAGTAGTCGGTGGCGAAGCCGTCCGGATGCCCCGCGTCGGCCAACAGATCCATGGCGAGCCCGGGGTCGTATTCATGGACAGGAACCTCGTCACTGTGACCGAACATCATCTGGGGGATCTGCGCCAGAAGGGGGAGCGTACCCATTCCCCCCATGTCAGCGATCGCCTGCCTGTCAATGGCGTGGGCCATCGCCCGACGAACCCGCACGTCGCTGAGGGGTTCAAGGACCGTCTTGATCATGAGG
>PWUB01000215.1 GCA_003563755.1 Clostridia bacterium | reverse complement strand
ATCGGGCATATCGATGAAGCCTCTGGTGCCGGCCGCTGACGCCCAGTGAGGGGTCGGTGCTGGGGGAAAGCAGGATGGGGTGCCCCGCAATGGCATGCGGTGCGTATCCCTATCCTGTGCGGAGGCCCAACCAGGTGGTGCCGAGCCCTCGTGCTCCAGCTACGGGTTGGTGTTAAACCTGCATGCGGGATGACTGTGTGTAGTGTAGCCCGTCCTGAGTGAGGGAGGGTGAGGTGAGGTTCAGCCCGTGTATTCGAGAGGCCGTCGAGGTGCGGGTGTTGCTCACTGAAACCTTCCTTGCAAAAAGGACTAGGACATGCGCGAACCGTTGAGGAAAACTCCTAGGCTGTCGGCCTCGGACGTGTTGGGGATTGAAGTGCGCGCTCAGTGGTGATCCAGTGCCGGTACCGGAAACGGGCCGGGGGGATGCTTGAAGGGAAACCGCTCTCTGGCGACGGGGAGTGCCGTCCCCGGGAAAACCTACTGGACCTAAGCCGCAGCATTTACCCAGCATGTTTCCCCTGTTCAGGGGTACCTTTTTGCCGCTTCGGAGACCATATATGTGCATGGAGTGAGAATTCGTGGGTCGTCGTCCCAACCGCAGAGATGCAAGCCCTGTCCGGCGCGGATTGATCTTCGGAGGATTGGCATTCGTGCTTGCCCTATTCGTCAGCTTCCCCTCTCGCCAGGCAACAGAGCATCTCAGCATAACCGGGGCGTTGATCGGCCTGTTCATAGTGGTGGTCCTGGGGGTAACCTTTGACATGATCGGTGTGGCGGCGGCGGCCGGGCGGGAGGAGCCCTTCAACGCCATGGCGTCGCGCAGGGTGCGCGGTGCCCGTCACGCTCTGCAGCTGGTACGCAACGCCGACCGCGTCGCCGCAGTGTGTGCGGACATGGTGGGAGATGTTGCGGGAACGGTCGCCGGGGGGGCTGCGGCCGCCGTCGTGCTGAGGCTCCTGATCTTCGCCCCGGATACCCAGACCTCGCGCATCGTCATCGATACCCTGATGCTCGGGGCCGTGGCGGGCCTCACGGTGGGAGGAAAGGCCGCCTGTAAGATATTCGCGCTGCGGGCACCCACTCAACTTCTGCTGGCCGTCGGTAAGGTGCTGTGGTGGATGGAGACCTACCTCCGCCTCAGTGTCTTCCCCGATTCGCGAGGGAGGCAACTTCGATGAAGCGCACAGAGGGTGACCTTCTACCTTACATAACCTCACCCGAAGACATAAAGATGTTGGATCTGTCCAACCTGCAGCGGCTGGCCCACGAGATACGCCGTCACATCATCTCCAGCGTCTCACAGACGGGTGGCCACCTGGCGCCCAACCTGGGAACGGTGGAACTCACTCTCGGGATTCACCACGTTTTTGACAGCCCACGGGACAGGATCATATGGGACGTGGGGCACCAGGCGTACACCCACAAGATCATCACCGGGCGCCTGGAGAGATTCGATACCCTCAGGCAGGGCGGGGGTCTCAGCGGTTATCCTTGCCGCGATGAGAGCCCCCACGATGCCTTCGGAACAGGTCATTCCAGCACGTCGGTGGCAGCCGCCCTGGGTTTCGCGACGGCTGCGCGCCTGCGGGGAGAAGACAGGGACACCGTGGCAGTGATAGGCGACGGTGCCCTCACCGGTGGACTCGCGTACGAGGGGCTGAACAATGCTGGGGACATGGGAGTCGACCTCAAGGTGGTGCTCAACGACAACAGCATGTCCATCGCCCCGAACGTGGGCGCCATGTCGAGATACTTGAGCAGGCTTCGTTCTGAGCCCACCTACCAGCGCCTGAAGGATGACGTTACCGATGTTCTCAACAGCATACCCCGGGTCGGTCGTCCCGTGACCGACAGTATACGGCGCATAAAGGGCGGTCTGAAGTACCTCTTGATACCGGGCATCATCTTCGAGGAGCTCGGTTTCACCTACCTGGGCCCCGTAGACGGTCACGACCTGGGGGCGCTCATAGACATCCTGGAGAAAGCTCGTAGAATCGATGGACCCGTCCTGGTCCACGCCATCACGGTTAAGGGCAGGGGCTACGAGCCGGCGGAGAACAAGCCGGACAAGTTTCACGGCGTCGGTGCCTTCGATGTGCACAGCGGCAGTTCGGGGGGCTCGGCTTCCGTGAAGTACACGGACGTGTTCGCCGACACCCTCGTGCAGCTGGCCGAGGAAGATGAGCGTATCGTTGCCATAACGGCTGCCATGCCCGATGGAACCGGGCTGAGTCGTTTTGCCGAGCGGCATCCGGACCGGTTCTTCGACATGGGGATAGCGGAGCAGGCCGCGGTGACCTTTGCGGCGGGACTCGCCGCCTCGGGTCTCCGTCCCGTGGCTGCCATCTATTCCACCTTCCTGCAGCGTGCCTACGACCAGGTGATGCATGATGCGGCGATGCAGAGGCTGCCCGTCGTCTTCGCCCTGGACCGGGCCGGAATCGTGGGCGGAGACGGTGAGACTCACCAGGGAGCCTTCGACATCGCTTATCTCCGCCATATCCCCAATATGGTGGTCATGGCACCCCGCGACGAGGATCAGCTGCGCCACATGATGGCCACGGCCTGTTCCCACGAGGATGGTCCGGTGGCCGTGAGATACCCCCGCGGCTCCGGCTGGGGAGTCACGCTTTCAGGGGATCCAAGAGTGCTGCCCATCGGACGGGGTGAACTGCTCCGCACAGGAGATGACGCAGCGATAATCGCCCTGGGTCATCCGGTCCACGAGGCCCTCCGGGCCCACGAGATCCTGGGGGAGCAGGGCATCGGCGCAGCCGTACTGGATGCCAGGTTCGTCAAGCCCCTGGACCGCGAGATGATCGTGAAGCTGGCCGAGTCCGCCCCGGTGTTGGTCACGGTGGAAGATGGGGTTTTGTGCGGAGGTTTCGGCAGTGCTGTTCTCGAGGTGCTAACGGCCGATATTCCGCCCGCGAAGATGCCGGTCGTGACGCGGATCGGGCTCCCCGACGAGTTCATTCCCCACGGAGACCAGGGAGCCCAGAGGAGAGAATACGGTCTTGTGGGCGAGGAGATCGCATCCAGGGTCTCCGGGCTTGTCAGGCGCGCGGGCCACCCTCGATAGGATCCTTTCTCGTGCAGCCTGTTCTCCCTCCCATTGCCCACAGGATCAGATCGCACCTCAACTCTGATGCCTGAGTCTATGGTCGCCCTCTCAGCTCCGGCAGGGTATGGGGCGTGGGGTGTAGAACGTCCTCTTATAGTGCCCGAGCTTGTTTTGAAATCGGTGCCGGCGTTCTGAAGGCAACCGTCGGGGACTGTACACCGGGCATAGAGCCTCACAGCGGGCCCCGGCTGATTCTCGACCCGGGTGACGGGACCCGACGGTGGCACCCGTGGGTTTTCGGCGGCGTGCAGTCGTGTTCTCCACGGAGGTAGCGCACCATCCCATCCCGTCCGGCGGCCGGAGCCCTGAAAGGTGGCGAACGATGATGCATCCGATCCTACACAGAATCGAGGACCGACGTGAAGAGATGCTGGAATGCCTGAAGCTTTTGGTCAACACCGATTCTCCGAGCACAGATGCGGAGCTGACGTCTGAGATCAGCCGCATCGTGGGTGAGCGGTGCCGTCAGATGGGCGCCTCGGTGCAGTACATATCCCGTGAGGGTGCCGGTGATCACATGAAGGCGGTCTGGCAGGGTGAAGAGGAAGGCAAGGGCCTCCTGATACTCTGTCACCTGGACACCGTGTGGCCCGCGGGGGAGGCGGAGAAACGCCCGTTTTCGGTTGAAGGTGATGTGGCTCGGGGACCGGGTGTTCACGACATGAAGGGCGGGGTGGTACAGATTCTCTTCGCCCTTGAGGAGGCGCTGGCGTTGGATGACCCTCTTTCCGGACCGATCGTGATGCTCTGCAACACCGACGAGGAACTCGGAAGCGGCACCTCCCGTGACCTGATCGAGGAGCTGGCCCGCACTTCGCGCACCGTGTTGGTCCTCGAGCCCGGGGTGCGCGGTTCCCTCAAGACCTTCCGCAAGGGCGTGGGAAGATTCAACGTGATCACGAGGGGCAGGGCTGCCCACGCCGGGGCCGGCCACGAGGGAGGCATAAGTGCCATAGAGGAGATGGCCCGCCAGATACAGCACATTCACTCCCTCACTGACTACGACACCGGAACCACCCTCAACGTGGGTGTGATCCGGGGAGGTACCCGGGGCAACGTGGTGGCCGCCGAGTGCCGCGCCGAGGTGGATGTGAGGGTGACGAGCAAGGAAGAGGCCGAACGCATCGAGGAGGTTTTCGGTGGCTTCGAGCCCTTCCTCGAAGGCGCGGAGATCGAGGTCACCGGGGGACTGAACCGGCCTCCCATGGAGAGGACCGAGGCCATCATCGAGCTGTTTGAGCTGGCGCGGCGGCTGGGAGATGAGATGGGGCTCGAGATCACTGAGGCGGGAACGGGCGGGGCGAGCGACGGTAACTTCACCGCTGCCCTCGGGGGGCCCACCATCGACGGACTCGGTGCCGTCGGATCGGGAGGGCACGCCCTCGATGAGTGGATAAGCATCAGGGGGATGATAGAACGTACGGCACTGCTGGTCCGCCTGCTGCAGGAGCTGTAGCAGGCATCTCGAGAGATACTTGATGAACACGGCGATTGCCGGGATGGAGGCGGTCAGTGCGCATCGGCATAGTGGGAAACAGAGATAAAGATCCCGGGGGTGTTGTGGCGCGGGACCTGACCCGGTGGTTGACGGACCGCGGGGTGACGGTGCTCGTGGATGAGGACTTCAGCTTCTCCTCTGAGCAGGACGTCACGGAAATATACGAATGGCCCGATCTGGGAGTCGACTTCGTCGTGGTATTGGGTGGAGACGGAACCCTGCTCAGGGCGGCGCGGAAGACGGCCAGCCTTCCCATGCCCCTGCTGGGAGTCAACCTCGGGCACCTGGGGTTTCTAACCGAGTTGGAGGCTGCGGACATGTACGAGGTGCTGCCCCGGTTTCTGAGGGGCAGCTATGTGAGGGACTCGAGGCACTTCGTCCAGGCCCGGGTGCGGGATGAGGATGGAGAGGTGTCCGACGAGTACCTGGCCCTCAACGATGTGGTGGTATCCAAGGGAGATGTGTCGCGCATGGTTAACGTGCACACCTGGGTGGACGACGAACTGATGGCGGTATACCCTTCCGACGGTGTCATCCTGAGCACCGCCACCGGCTCGACGGCCTACTCCCTGTCGGCCGGCGGACCGGTCGTTCACCCCGAGCTGGAGGTCATCGTCGTGACGCCGGTGTGTCCCCACACTTTCTACGCGCGACCAGTCGTTCTCAGCAGGCGACAGACGGTTCGTGTGCACGTAGAAGCGCGTTTCCGCGGCGTACCCATGATCACCGTCGACGGTGATGAAGGACGTCATCTCCGGCCGGAGGAGACTGTTGAAGCGAGCATCTCCGAGCAGACTGTGACCCTTCTCCGTCGTCCGGAGTGGAACTTCTACGAAGTACTCAGACAGAAGCTGTCGCAGAGTGAGGGCAGGTTATGGGAGACGTGAGAACGATGGTCCTGGGCCACCTGGCGGTGAGGGATTTCGCCCTCATAGAGGAGCTCGAGGCTGAGCTGCACCCCGGGTTGAACGTCATAACGGGAGAGACGGGTGCTGGAAAGTCGCTCTTCGTGGATGCCGTTGAGATCACCCTGGGTGGGAGGGCCTCCTCCGAGTATATCCGTACGGGTACGCCTACTGCCTACGTCCAGGCCCTCTTCTTTGCCCGTGCAGGGTCACCGCCGGAGGGGCTCTTCGAGGAGACGGGGACTCACGTCGGCGAGGATGGGGAGATACTGCTGGAGAGGGAGCTCCGCCGAGACGGCCAGAACCGGGCGCGAGTGAACGGGCGACTCACCAGCGTGAACGCGATCCGAAAGCTGGCGGGTGCCATGGTCGATCTTCACGGACAGCATCAGCAGCAGGGCCTCATGAACGGGGCGCAGCAGCTGGAGGTGCTCGATGCCCTGGGCGGCGAAGAAGTGCAAAGCCTCCGCCGCGAGGTCTCACGGCTTCACGGGGAGCTCGGCGAAGTGAGGATCCAGCTCAGGAAATACCTCGGTGATGAAAAGGAGAGGGCCCGGGAGCTGGATCTCTTGCGTTACCAACTCGAGGAGATCGATGCTGCAGAGCTCGACCCCCAGGAGGAGGAAGAGCTGGGACGGACCAGGAAAATCCTCGGCAACCTCGAGGTCCTCAGGAGCGGGATCGCCGAGGTCCTGGGCGTTCTCATGGACGGTGCGCCCGGACGACCACCGGCGGTGGATGCCTTTGGCGAGCTGAGCGGGTCCCTGGGGAGACTCGCGGAGATTGACGACAACCTCCGGGTTCACGCCGACAGCATGGAGGCGATGCAGTACGAGGTACAGGAGACGGCGCGGGCCCTTCGCCGCTACGCAGACGGCCTGCAGTACGATTCGTCTGAACTCCGTCGCGTCGAGGATCGGCTGGATGCTATCAGCCGTCTGAAACGCAAGTACGGAAACACCGTTGGCGAGGTTCTGCAGTACCGGGAGCAGATGGCCCGCCGGCTGCAGGATATCGAGAATTCGCGGGAAAGGGTGGAGGCTCTCCGCCAACGTGAGGCTACAGTGCTGTCGTCTGTGGCAGGCTCGGCGGTGCGCCTCAGTAAGCTGCGCAGGCAGACCGCGGAGCGTATCCGGGAGCAGGTCGAAGATGAGCTGGCTGATCTCTCAATGGCCGACACCGAGTTCGATATTGTGTTCAACCGTCAGCCGGATGAGGGTGGGGTCGAGGTGGAGGGTGAACGGGTGAGGTGTTCCGAGACGGGGATCGACCGTATAGAGTTCATGATATCTCCCAACCCCGGCGAACCTCTCCGTCCTCTCCGCCGGATCGCGTCGGGAGGAGAATTGGCGAGGATCATGCTGGCACTGCGGACGATACTCGCCGGTGCAGACTCCACACCCGTTCTCATATTTGATGAAATCGATGCCGGTATCGGTGGTGAGGCGGGACAAGCTGTGGCTGAAAAACTGGCGGTGTTGGCTGGCTCTCACCAGATCCTCTGCGTTACGCACCTTCCCCAGATAGCGGCCATGGCCGATATGCACCTGCGGCTTCACAAGGAAACCCGGCAGCAGCGCACCATCAGCGAGCTAGTGCAGGTTAGCGGCGGTGAACGTCTGGCGGAGCTGGCCCGTATGCTGGGAGGGGGTGTTTCTGAGGAGGCGGCCCTCGAGCACGCACAGCGTCTTCTGGAGACAGCCTCAGAATGGAAGAGACGACTCGGCGATGCAGGCTCCTGAACCACCGCCGGCCGGGGTGACGCGTGGGAGTCTTGACCCTTCTCCGTCGGCCCGTGCTATAATACAACTGTTCAACTCAGACGGGCGGAAGTGCTGGAACTGGCAGACAGGCATGGTTGAGGGCCATGTGACCGTGAGGTCGTGCGGGTTCAAATCCCGCCTTCCGCACAGGAAGACTATTCAGAGAAGCCATGAGCCTCATAGGTTCGTGGCTTCTCTGCGTCTTGGGAAGGCGCAACTTTGTCACGGATTTGTCACGAGATGCCCTCGGGAACAGACCGGAACTCCAATTTTGCCACGTCCACACCGCTTATTGTCCGCACTGGAGGTTGCGGGCGGAGCACATTCTTGTAAGATGCCGTAACGGAGCAGCCCACTCTAGTCTTTGCTTCAACACTCTTCGACCTGCCAATTCTTCCGAAACAGAAGTGCTATGGTAGATAGCTCGTCCACTAGTTGCCCGATCAAGCCATCTGGATTGAACTGCATCTCCAGCAGTGTGTCTGGATTGTCCCAGTCGTACAATGGTTCATCGATCTCTCGATGCCACACCCACCAGTTATTGCTCTTGCCGGCGGCTATCGAATCGTCCAGATGCTGGCGCACATCGCTTAGGGCGTCTGCGTCTTCATCCTTACGCACGCCCACGACAAACGCACCCGGTCCTCTACGTTGAGCCTGAATGCCTACCGAGTAAGCCTTCGGCCAACAAGGGTGATCAATCCAGATGCTAGCCCAGGGCTTGGCCACGTGAAAGTTTGCTGTCCTGACAGATATCGATTCATCCATTGCGGTTTCGAGATTCTGTTCCACACGTAGAGCAAATCGCTTGATTATTCGTTGTCTGACGGCAGGACCAGCCCACTCTGCCAATAGTGTCATTCGCAGCCGCTCTTCGGTGCCGAGCGCCATCTCAATGACCAGGTCTCGCTCCATCTTACCAAACATCCTCTTCAACCCCTTCCATACCTTCACCCAGTCGGGTCAACACGTAGTCCCGGAAGTCCTCGAGGAAGAAACGAAGCTTCTCGGAATCAGTGTGCCGCCAGCAAAGATTCAGCCAAGATGCTATTTCCTTAGCAAAGGATATCGACAGCAACTGACCGTTACTCTGGAGTTCCCTGAGTCTTTCGGTGGGCACGCTTGTTGGCTCATCGCCCGAGGGGCTCAGATACAGGATGCGAAATCTATCGCCGTATACGTTACTCAGGTGCTCTGCGTAGTCAGCTATCTGATCCTCCCCTTCCCCGGCGTAGATCTTGTTCTCAATGGCAATAGCGCCTGACGGGGGGAGATCAACAAGGATGTCCATGCGTCTACGTACTTGAAGCGTGTATGTTGGTGCTTCCCTTGTTACCCTAGCGTTAGCAAAGCCTTGCTCGACGGGGCATCCGTTCGGAGTGGCATCGATTCCTAGTCGACGTACAAACAGATCGAGGTAGTTAGTCTCCTGACCGTGCTCCCCCTTGGGAGAGAGAAGCATAGCGATAACGTCAGACAGTCGATTCTCGTCGGGACTGATGAAATGGAAGACATTGAAATCCACTGAGAGTCTTCTGCGCAACTCCCTGGTTGCGCTGTGGGTCAGGCGGTGATGTGAAGATAGATCATCCAGAAATGACCCGAGTCGCGCACCTGTCCGCGTCCTGCGATCGCTGTGTTTGTGGCTCAATTCACGGAGGTATTCGGCGAAGTTCTGACTATTCATGCTGTATGTATGCAAAACCTCCCCAAAATCGCTAGTAGCAAATGCCGAGAGAGCATCCTTATTGAAGCCGGAATAGTCTCGATAACTGCCGAAAACACACTCATTATCTCGCGTTTTCGGCAAATAGCACTCGAACCCTCTTTTGAAGGTGGTTCTGACAGACGGACAAGTCCGCAAATTTCACAGAGCAGCACCAGCCTTCATTGAGGATTTTGCCAGAACGTCAAAGTCAGAATTAGACTTCCGACGAAGGGACGGGCATTCCCAGAAACGGCTGGCAAAATCTCACCCCGAGAATTTGATGCACTTCTTTTGGCGATGGCCAAGTGTTGATCTCTGTTTTCCGTCGGAGGTGAGTATTCAGCGAAGCCATCAGCCGCATAGGTTCGTGGCTTCCTCGCGTTTTGGGAGGATGGAAATTCGGCGCGGATAATTGGGATCTATTGCCGCCGGGATACGATGAAGGAGCGTGGATTGCCTTCTGCAAGCGTTCGATCAAAGTGCTGAAGGAATGCCGCCGCAGAACGCGAAGATGGTAGTCATGAACTGCTGCACATTCTAACGATGCTCCGAACGGTCCACAGGGGGACCCCTCCGGGGACAGGAGCTCAAACCAGGAGTCTGGGGTGTGTCCGATTGTGATTTCGTGTGCGTTATCGATTGAGCAGCGATGATGTTCCTAGGCTCTTTTTGAACTAGGCCGAGCAGTTATTCAACAGATAATCGGACGGCCTGGACGGCACTTCGGATGAACTTGCGGATTGCCTGGCCGGAACCGGAGGGTGGTTATGTTACGGTATGGGAACTCGGAGGCGTGCTCTTGGCAGCCAAGATGCTAGGCGCTCGCGCAGGGGTGAAGACTTTGACTGGCGGTCCTTCGAGGTAGAGATCCAACGGATCCGGCTTGCCTATCTGAAGTGGCTCTTCTACCTCAACCCTATGGACTGCGCAGGAATGCAGGCTTGTAGCAAGAGAGGAGAACTGCTGGTCATTGGCTCACCGTATGGTCGTAGTTTCTCTCTATCACCAGCCGGGGTTGGAAGCACGTATTTGGGCGGGGGAGTGGGGGTGGTGAGGCTTCCCTCAGACTTCTATATGCTAGACGAAGATCTTGCATCGGAAACCGACAGCATCAAGGCCTCTCTCACGAGGAAAACACAGCAGTTGCGACGCATTGTTGTAGACCATATACGGTCTGAAGACTACAGTGCGGCCTGGGGATCTATCCAAGAGTTCTGGTGGCTTAGGCTGGGTGTTCACGAATACGTGTATGATGTGTGCTTTGACATCGAGGATTTGTCCCTCAGCGATGTGCGCGACTTCACCCTCGGCGCGACGTACCGGAAGTTGGACCTGAGCAAGGAGATACCGACACACTTTGCAGACCAGGCGATCCTGCACTCGCTCCGGTACAAGTTTTCCTGGATAAAGTATGCGTGCTGCAGTTATGACTGTGGACCGATTACATGGGGAAAGGATGGTTTCGTCCCGTACTCTTGCGCCGCGGAACACATTCGTGTCTATTGGGACAGACATGCTCATATACTCGATGCCAGCAGCCCGATCTGTGATAAGAGGGATTTCGCAGCTGACTCTATCTCGGCAATGTACAATCACGGGGCTTTGTACCACAAGGTACCTCTGGGGTTTCGGTACTATTACGAGTTTCTTCAGAATCGGCGCGAAGTATATGAGCTGATCACAGCAGTCCAAGAGGATCTAAACAACATAGTGGACCGTGAGAACCTGCCAATCGGAAGGATCCGTGCTCTCCCCGACCCAGGTCTCGCGACCTCGATACGGCGACTCAAAGATGACAAATGAGGCCGTCGACAACATCGTCCAGTTCTCGGATGACATCGAGGCCGGAAATGCCGTGATTGATCAGCTATCATCGATCGCCACTTTGCCGTGGCCGTGCCTTGTACTGCGTGCGTGCTATTGACAGTCTCTGCTATCCATGGTATAATTTAAATAGTACAGCGGTTCCTCTCCTACTCCACGGTATTTTCTTGAGCAGAAACCCGCCAAATTTTCTTCACACATGAGCTCCAGCAAGGCGCCGGAGGAAAGGGTGCGCATCGCAAAAAGGGGGTTCTATATATGAAGACGAGAGAAATCATGACGGGCGCAACGGCCCTGCAGACGGTTCGGCCCAGCGAAACAGTCACAGACGCGATCAGGAAGATGAGGGAGAAGAGGGTGAGCGCCTTGCCAGTGGTGGACGAAGACCAGCACGTTCTTGGGATGGTTTCCGAACGTGATTTGGTCAGCAAGTGTGAACAAGCAGCCAAGACCGAAGGCTTGAAGACGGTCCCGGTTTCTCTAGGTCTGCTTGCATCTGAAGGCGACTCTGAGAGCAGCGCCGAAGATTTTAACAGGTTAGCACAGTGCTACTCAAAGCTAGGACGGACCAGCGCCGAAGAGGTTATGACGAGAGAAGTTGTCGTGGCAAATGAAGAGGACTCCGTTGGAGAATTGCTGCAGCGGATGGCCGACCGCGAGATCAACCACATCCCCGTAGTAAGCGGTGACAGATTGACGGGGATCGTCGCCCGGCAGGACTTAGTCTCCGCTCTGTCTAGTCTTGCCAGGAAGAACCCGAAGATATTCTAAGCACCTGACGGCTCCGAAGCAGGATGCATGAGCGAAGGTTTGGCCACCGTCTTGGCATGACTTGTGAGCCAGACAGCCAAACCATCGCTTCTTCTTTTCCCCGGGCTGTTAACCCCCAGGGCCGTGAAAAGGTTCGCTTTGCTTATACCGTGAACGAGTTCGGAAAATTAGGATTAT
>PWUB01000201.1 GCA_003563755.1 Clostridia bacterium | reverse complement strand
GGTGGCCGATGGGGGTGAGGAAGGCACACGATGCGCCCACGGCGACCGCCATCAGGAAGGGGTCCGGGGACGCTCCCAGCCCCTGGGCGACTCCGATCGCAATGGGAGCCACCAGGAGGGTTGCGGCGGCGTTGTTGACGACGTCGGAGAGAAACATGGTACCCACCAGCACCAGGGCCAGGGTGATCCAGGGCGGCACCCATTCGGCGATCCCGAGGAGCTGGCGTGCTGCTGACGCGGCGAGGCCCGTGTCTTCGAGGGCCTGGCTTATCGGTATCATGCTGCCCAGCAGGACAATGACGGACCAGTCGATGTTCTCGTAGGCCTCCCTGATGGACAGAAAACCCGTCAGCACCATGGCCAGCGCTCCCGCTACCAGGGCGAGCTGAACCTGTAGTACGCCCAGGCCAGCCAGGATGAGGGCAGCAAAGAAAATGGCTCCGGCCAGGAGAAGCCGCCTGGGCTGCCCGAGGCGTAGACCCCTCTCGGCCAGGGGCAGGCATTTCATCTCCTGCAGCACCTGGCGCATCAGGTCCTTTCTGCCCTGCAGGAGCAGGACGTCTCCTCCCCGGAGACGGATGTCGGCTGGACGGCTCCGGAGGGCGGCTCCCTCCCGGGACACCGCCAGCAGGTTCACCCCGTACCTGGTGCGGAGCCTCAGGCCCAGGGCCGTCTTACCCTCGAGGATGGAGCTGGGTGTGATGACCGCCTCGACGACGCACACTTCATCCGAACCCAACTTTTCACGGTCAGCCTTCCCACTTCCCGCCAGCTCCAGGTCCGCCCCATCCACGAACTCCTGCAGTGCCTCTGCATCGGCCCGCACGATGAGTGCGTCACCGGCCCGGATGGATTGTCGGGCGGAGGGGGCTGCCAGGGTGCGCTTGTCCCTGAGGATGCTGACGATGGTGACATCCGCAGCCAGGGCGCCCAAATCTGCCAGCCGGGTACCCACCAGGGGGGAGCTCTCTGGAACCCTCACTTCACTGATGTACTCGCTTATTTCGAAGAGTTCTCCCTCTCCGGACCCGGACTGCCGGGTGGGGATCAGCTTCCACCCGACGAACACCAAAAAAGCGAGGCCGGCGAGGGCCACGGCGCCTCCCACCGGGGTGAAGTCGAACATGCGGAACTGCTCCATGCCCAGCTCTGCCCGGAAGGTGGCGATGATGATGTTGGGCGGCGTACCGATGAGGGTGGTCAGACCCCCGAGCAGGGACCCGAAGGCCAGGGGCATCAGCAGGGCGCTGGGCGAGTGACCGGACTTGTTGGCCAGGCGGATGGCTATGGGCATGAACAGGGCCAGGGCTCCCACGTTGTTTATGAAGGCGGAAGCTACGGCCACCAGGGCCGTGAGAACCGCAACCTGTGCCGGCACCGAGTCGCCGGTCCGCGACACCAGTCGGGCGAGATTGTCCACCACCCCGGAGTTCATGAGTCCCCGGCTTATGACGAGCACCGCTGCCACGGTGACCACCGCGGGATGACCGAAGCCTGTGAACACCGTCCGGGCCTCGGTGAGACCCGCCACCGCCACTACGAGGAGTCCGAGCAGAGCCACCAGATCGTACCTCAGCTTCCCCCACACGAAGAGGATCAGCATGGCGAACAGGACTGAAAGCACCACGACCTGGTCCCATATCAAGTCCGGTTTCCCCCTCCCCGACGGCCGCGTCGATGAACCTTGTAGTCTGTGACATCGTATCATGTGCTCGGGCTCGGCGACCAGATAGGCAGGGTGCGTCGGATCCTTTCTGGATCTGCGCGGGCAAGAGGATATTGACCAACTACAGCATCTGCGGGTTCCTAGGGGACGTACATGGTGACGAAGTGCTCGGGGTTGGCGATGACTTGCATCAGACCGTCCAGCTTTCCCAGGGCGATCATCGCCCTGCTTAGTAGATTGCACAATAGTCACCTCATGATAGCAAGAACACCTTTAATTACGAGGGTCACTACCATCCTTATTAAAAGCACGCCGGGCATGCCTTTAATAAGGCAACCATAAACAACCAATGAAGCACCGCGTGGGCTGTGAAGGGATGCCGCGGTCTGATGCACTGCGAAGGATATACTGCACTCGCAAGCACGGGTGCCGGGGCACGGTCGGCAAGCTGCGGTCTTCGCTTGTAAACATGGCTCGTCGCCCGAAGGTCAGCGAGGCAGATGATCGCAGAGAATGTAGTCGCCGGTCTCGGCTGCCCGGGGTGAGACCAGGACAGCAGCCTGCCCCACTACCTGTCCTCCGGCCTCCTCAACGAGTTCAGCTGCACCTTCCAGCTCCCCGCCGTCGTGGATTACGTCGGTTACGAGAACCACCCGTTTATCTCGTACCGCCTCGAGGTCGCGACCGTCGAGGATCCAGGGTGATCCCTCGCCGTCCACCCTCATGATGGGGTCGGTCATATCATGATGGGTGCTCCTGTGAAGCGGCACGTATCTCTCGCGCCCGAGGAAGGTCGAGAGCACGTGCAACAGCGGGAGACACCGTGGGGCGGGTCCTGCCAGCAGGTCCCATTCCCGGCGGGCCAGCTGGGTGGCCAGGGCCCCGGCACTGACGTTGGTGAGGGAAACATCACCGCACAGCGGAAGGGAGACTCCTTCGTCGCCGGCGCGGGCGGCGTCCAGGGTCCGTCTCAGGCCGCAGATTTCGAGCGTGATGGTCTCCTGTTCTCCCATTTCTCCCCTTTCCCTGTTCCCGGCGGGAGGCCCCGTGCGGGGCCCCCGCCTCCCGAGTCAACGGCTCAGATCCGAAACATCAGCCCGGCATACTGCCAGGGTCAGGTCGACGCAGGCACGAACATCCCGGTAGTCCACCATCTCGCTGGGGCCGTGCAGGTAACGGGTGGGAATGGAGATGCACCCTGCTGGGACACCCGCCTCGTTCATCTGCATGGCGCCTGCGTCCGTACCCCCGTACTCCAGTACCTCCATTTGATAGGGTATTTCGTTCTCTTCAGCCAGGTCCGCCATCAGGCGCTTCACCGCCGGATGGACGATGAGGCTCCTGTCCATCACCTTGATGGCCGCACCGTCCCCAAGGGAAACGTCCAGGCGCCTCGCCTTGGGGGTGTCACCCGACCCGGTTACGTCCAGG
>PWUB01000295.1 GCA_003563755.1 Clostridia bacterium | reverse complement strand
CTCGGCGACCTGTTTCTGCGTTCTCTGCACGCCGTCGGTGAGGCCGAAGCGCAGCTGCACGATCGTCCTTTCGCGGCGTTCGAGGTTGGACAGCGCATCTCTCAGGAGCAGTCGATCAACCCGCCCCTCTATCTTTCGATAGATGGTATCAGCTTCTGTACCCAGCACGTCGGATAAAAGCAGCTCGTTGCCGTCCCAATCCACATTGAGGGGCTCATCCAGTGATATCTCCGCCCGGGTCTTGCTGTTTCTACGGAGAAACATCAGGATCTCATTCTGGATGCACTTCGAAGCATAGGTGGCCAGTTTTATACCGCGCTCGGGATCGAAGGTATTTACAGCCTTTATGAGTCCGATGCTGCCGATGCTCACCAGGTCCTCCACGCTAATACCGGTGCTGTCAAACTTGCGCGCAATGTAAACGACGAGCCTCAGATTCCTCTCTATGAGGGTGTGTCTGACGCTCTCATCTCCCCGTCGCAACCGCTCTATCAACTTTGCTTCCTCCGTCTTGCTCAACGGAGGCGGTAAAGTGGTGCTTCCTGTTAGATAGTGTACCTCCCTCGCGATGAGTCTGAGGAAGGAGTTCATCCACGCGCCGATCCGTGCTCCGAGCCGCTGCATGCCGTGGTGCAATTGCATCAACTCCTCCTGCCCTCCCGTGAGAGACTCCCGGGTATGAGAGCCCGGTACTCACCACCAGAACTGAGTGGTTGGTCGGTGATCCCCAGCACAACCTGCGAGGTTACCACCTCCCGTCCCTGTCCTCTGACCACAACCCGGTCCGGACGGAAGCCCGGCAGTAGGCCTCCCGCACCGTTCAGAGCCCGGAAGGGCACCACCGAAAAGCGCCCCCCCCACCTCGCCGACATCTGCCCAGCCGTGCTGTACCCATCACCGCGCAGCCCCCCGGCCGCCACCTTCCAGGCGTGCGGCAGCACCCTCTGCACAGCCTCGTATTCCATCACTATGACCGGGTCGCCGGTCACAGGCTCCGCCGCCTGGTTGCCGGTATCCACCAGTGCGCGGCACGCCACCGAATCGTCGGCCACCCAGACGACGATCTCCGCCATGAGCTGTTCGAATGTCCTCTGGGTCCCCCGGTAACGGCGGAGTGCCACACTCACCGCCACCACGAAGACGGAGACTGCCCCCAACTGCATTAGTGAGCGAACGCTGCCGGTCCCGGCTGCCTCGTTGCGAGCCATCGCCAGGCCCACGCCGCCTGCCGATGCCGCCAGGGTGAGAAAGGGAAGAAGCAGAACCGCATCACCGGGCCATTTCACCGGTCTGAAGGCCGTGATCACCATGGCCAATGCGACGGCGGTAATACCCCCGAATCCGTAGAGGAACCTCGTCCAACCGAGGGCGTAACCGACAGCGTACACCGTGCCGATCACCGAGCCCTGGATCAACTTGTATACGGTGGTTCGACGGCACATTATAACGGCCGTACCGTACAGCAGCACGTAGTTCAGGGTGAAATTGACCAGAGCGTAAATGTCCAGATAGATATCCGGCACGACTGCCTCCCCGGACACACGGCATCTGCAGCTGCAAAGGCCCGTCTCCCCCTGGATCAACCCGGAGGGCATACTTAATAGATAGTCGGGACAGGTCAATTATATGTCTGGGATGCTCAAAGATTCTGCTGAAGGATGTCGGTGCAAATCCGACACATTCACCCCAACGATGGCGCTGACACCAGGCTCTCCGGGTTCGTCCTGAAGTGTGTTCACGCCGGTACACTCCCCGGGAGGAGCCGGGATTCTCGGGCCCGGCTCCTCCCGCAACAGTTACGGAGACACCCCGACGGCATGGATCACACTGCCCGCCGGGTAGTAAAGAACGCCCTGCACCACCAGCGGAGAGGGCCCGATGCCCATATACCCGGGAGGCTCCACCTCCGTGGATACACCAGCGCAGAACTCCCAGGCGATCCGTCCCGTCTCCGCATCCACAGCGTACAGGTGCCGATCACTGTCGGCCAGGTGAACGCGACCGGCCCAGAACACGGGCCCGGTGGCGAAACTCGTCCCCTCGTTCACCCACAGCTCCTCGCCGGTGTGCAGGTCCAGCGCGACGAGAACGCCATCAAGGGGACCGTAGCTGAAACGCACCGTGTACAGTATGCCCTCGTTGATGGCCGGCGCCACCACCAGGGCCTTGTACCCCAGATCGAACTGCCTCTCGTCTCCCGTCTTGCCCTCGAGAGTGTACAGAAACGCGTAATCTCCCGCACCGTAGCCCCCGGAGACGAGGAAATCGTTCTCCTTCACCGGTGGTATGGCCCCGCCGATGCCCGTCTCGTGCTCGACCACTACCTCGCCGGTCTCCGGGTCGATTCCGTACAGAAATCCCTCCCCCATGTCCCCGGCGCTCACGTAGATTCGGTCATCCAGCCGCGCCGCCTCGCCCACGCGATAGCCGGGTATGTCCAGGCGCCACTGTTCCTCCCCGCGGCGCGCGCACAGCGCCAGGAACCGGCCCGTGCCCTGGACCCACTCCGACACGAACACCCGGTCTTCGTCCATGAAGTGCACCGGCAGGAAAGATCGCGCGAAATCCGTCTCCGTCTGCAGGGGCAGGCTGCGTATCGTCTCCCCCGTGCGGGGATCCACCACCTGCAGCTCTCCCGAGCCGTCCACCAGGCGTACCATACCGTCGATCACCGCCAGGTGATCGGGCCCACCGGCCACGACCTCCACCGCCCACTCCTGAACCCCGGTCGACGGGTCGAGGGCGCGGAGGTAGGCTTCCTGTCGTCGGCGGTCAGCGTCCAGTACGAACACGCCCTCCGCGCCGACGGCGAGCGCTGTCACCTCGTGCCGCACCCGGGCGGACCAGGTGGCTTCTCTCGGGGCGAAGACGGTCTGGCGACGCACGTCCAGGAGGTCCCGGTAGGAAAGCCGCACCAGCTCCCCCCCAAGGAAGAGGTAAACCTGGCGGCGGACCTCATCCACTCCCGCGAGGGCGACCTCCGGACCGGCGACGCGTACGGCCTCTACCTCTGTACCCCCGGTCACCACGTGAATCCCGTCCGATCGGCTCAACAGCAGGTCCAGGCTCGCCGTCCCGGTGAAGTCCCCCCCCATTACAGCCCGGTTCGAACGGTAACCGAACCGGGTTTCGATCGTGAGCAGATCGCTCAGGGGGCGGGGAACGCTACCATCCGCTCCGATCCGGACATCGGCGCCGTGCATACCGTCTTGCGCGGCGAAATCGCGGGCCTCGCGGTCCAGTCGCAGCTCTGAGTAATGTCCCCCGGCATCGAGTGCATCCATGGGCATCCCGCGCCAGCTGAGCCAGCGGGACGTGCGGGGATCAAAATAGAAACTGCCGCCCAGTCCCTCCTCCTCCCCCAGAAACCACCTCCCTCCCCCCTCCGTCTCGATCAAGAAGCTCTCAGCGACGAGCGCCATGCCGGCCCCGGCGGGGATCCACAGCTGATAGTAGGCGCCGAACAGCCGCTGCCCCGCCCCGTCCTCCAAAACGCCGTCCACCGAGGCAATCACCGCCCCGCCGTCGCCCACAGCGTGCAGTCGATACTTCATCTCGCCGGCGGTGCCGCGGCCCATGGTCTCCCACGCGGCCCGTTCGTGGGCTCCACCTACCCCCAGTTCCACCAGGGATTCATCGGGCGGGCGAAGGAGCAGCCACCCGCGATCTGCTTCGGCCAGCAGCAGGCCCTCGTCACCGTACGGGGCCAGATCGGTGACCCGCATATCCTCTTGCTTCTCCCAGACCACAACCAGGCGGCCGTCCCGGTGCCCCAGCAGCTCGACGGATGAGATCTCACCACGGGTGCGGCCGTAGACCGCCAGATGCCGGGCATCCGACGAGCCCACCAGCTCGGCCCAGGCGTCCTGCAGCTCCCGTTGCCAGATGGGGGTGATCCGTTCCGGTGATACGTCGTAGACGGCGACGAGATCCCCGGAATCGGTGTGAATTAGGAGGACCAGAAGATCACCCCAGAAGAACCCCTCCCACTTCTTCACCCGGGAGGACGCGAGGTCAAATCGCGTCCGGGCCTGCTCCTGCAGGTCATCTCGCCCGAGCAGCACCAGCTCACCCTCCCGCTCCTCCCACGCGACCACGTACTGCTCACCCACGGCCACCCCTACCGGAATCCTCTCGTCCTCTCTCACACCGGAGAAACCGGGATTCACCCGCGCATGAATCGGCTGGCCCATGAGCTGGCTCTGCAGTACAGCATCGACGTCAACCGCCCGGCGGAAGACGGCGGTCAATCCCCGGGGGTCCGCGGCGGTGAAGCGGTAATCTGGCTGCCGACCCACGCTTTCGCCACCCTCCATCCAGCCCACGAATTCATAGCCGTCTCCGGCCCGGGCGTGCAGGGTCACTTCATCTCCGGGGGCGTAGGAACCGGCACCGGTCACCTCGCCGGCCTCCGCTGGCTCCGTGGCGGCGCTGATCTCCACCAGCTTGACGAACTTCGCCACCCAGTGCACATCCCCCCGCAGCTCGAACCGGTGCGTCGGCCCACTGCTGAGGCGCTCACCGTCGGTGAAAAAACCGACGAAGCGGTACCCTTCCGCCGCCTCCGCCTTCAACTCCACGACCGTCCCGCACCGGTAGCTCCCGCCTCCGGTTACCTCTCCCCCTTCAGGGGGATCCGATTCCACTTTGACCTCGCAGTACTGGCCGCAGCTTGTCAGAAAGACAAGTAATATAGCGGCGGCGACCATCGCCACTCCTTTTCGGCGCACTCGTACACACCTCCCACTGCCCGCGACACGCGGGCGAGTATCCAATGATTCGCGGTCTCGCCCCTTTTTTCCTCCGCCCGCGCGGTTCGGAGGGTGCGATGGAGGACGAACCAGCACATTGACAGTCATGCCCTGCGTCGACAATGACAGGCGCACCCAGGGGGACCCGGTGTGCTATCCCTCCCCCGCTCTACCTCCCGACCCTAATATCCACAGCATTGGTGAGGACTTCATCGGGCTCATTCCTATGGTAGAATATGATAGGCTGGTCACGCTGGATGGATCACCCGAGTGCAGAGGCTGAGGGATGGTTGAAGTTGTTCATAAACTGGATATGAGGATCGTCTGCAGCCGATGAGTCCTGATGACGTCATCTGCAGGCAGATGGACGAAGAACCTCACCCACCGCCGGTGACTGATGAGTGCGCCGGGGGTCGACATGGAGAGGGTGGCCACACTGGAGCCGGTGGTGCTGGTAGCACTCGACACCTACACTACGACGAACGTGTACAAGGCTCTGAGCCGGGGACTGGAGCTCCTGGATCCACGGGGAACGCTGTTCGTAGGCGATGATGTTCTCATCAAGCCCAATCTCCTGGTGCCGGCACCCCCGGACAGCGGGGTGTGCACTCACCCCGCGGTGATGGCGGCAATCATTGACCTCGTCCGCGAGCGAAAAGCGGCGCGGGTGCGGGTCGGGGACAGCCCTGCTGTACACTCTGCTCGCGCGGCGGCACGGGCTGCGGGAATACTGCAGGTCCTCGAGCACCGGGACGTGCCTCTCGAGGAGTTCGTCGATGTCCGCTGGACGCCGTGTCCCGAAGGCCGGGTATGCCGAAGCTTCCCCGTTGCCCGGCAGGTGCTGACCTCAGATGCCCTGGTGAGTGCAGCGCGGCTGAAGACCCACAACCTGACCCGCTACAGTGGAGCAACGAAGAACCTGTATGGATGCCTGGTGGGAATGCACAAGGCGCGCCTTCATCTCAGGTACAACCGGCTGGAGGAATTCAGCCGGATGCTCGCTGATCTGGCACTGCTTTTGAGACCGCGGCTCTCGATCCTCGACGCGGTGGTTTCCATGGAGGGGGCCGGTCCACGTTCAGGCGAACTGAGACACACGGGCTTCGTCGTTATTTCAGCTGACCCGGTGACTGCGGACGCCCTCGCCTGCCGAATCGTGGGTCTGCCCCCGGGCGAGGTTCTTCACCTCAGGTACGCCGCCGAGTCCGGTCTCGGTGTGCTCAACCCCGATGAGATGTGCGTGTCGGGTGCCGATCCCGAGGCCCTGGGCGTGTCGCAGTTCCGGGTGCCTCCCGGCCTGCCTGCCACCACGTGGGGAGCACCCGCTCCCCTGGTGAACCTCGTCAGGCGACTGTTCGTTCCGCGACCCAGGGTGCTCTCGGAACGGTGTACCGGGTGCAGCGCCTGTGCGAAGATCTGTCCGGCCTCGGTGATCACCCCGGGCAGACCAGCCCGGATAGCACAGGGGGACTGCATAAGCTGCTTCTGCTGTCACGAGGTATGCCCCGAGGGCGCCATCACGTTGGGACGCTTCGGTTCTCACTGAAACCCACCCTGATGATCCGCTGAACGCAAGAGTGCATGGGCCGCGGGCCTGGTGGAAATCTCGTCGCATATTGCCCCCAGCCGCTGCACCGTCACCGGTGGTGTTGTCTCGATTCAAATCGGGTCCAGAGACTTTCGGGCAGCTGAGCTAAGACAGGGCCGGTGATCACAGTGCGGTATCTCCCCACCCAGACCGCCCGCTCCTGCGCCGTCCAGGCCCGCCCGGCGACACTGCCGGAAACCGGGTGCACCGGATCACCGACCCCACCCAACAGACCTCAAAGATCACGGATACTGCGCCGCCGGAGAAACGCCGGTATCTCGAGATCGTCATCGTCACTGAAAGGCCTTATCGTCAGCTCGTCGAAGTCAGCATCTTTATCCTGCCTGCGCTTCTCACCGAAGCCCGTCGCTATCACCGTCACCCGGAGCTCGTCCTCAAGGGACTCGCTGATGGCGGCACCGAATATGATATGTGCATCGCTCTCCGCCACCTCGCGAATCAGCTCAGCGGCCTCGTTCACCTCGAGCAGGCCCATCGATGTATCGCCCGTTATGTTCAGTAGTACTCCCTTGGCACCTTCGATGGATGTCTCCAGGAGGGGGCTGGAAATGGCGTTACGGGCAGCCTCGGCGGCCCGGTTGTCCCCGGAGGCGGTACCTATGCCCATGAGTGCTGTACCCGTACCCATCATGATGGCACGAACATCAGCGAAGTCGAGGTTTATGAGTCCGGGAACCGCAATCAGATCGGAGATGCCCTGGACTCCCTGCCGAAGGACGTCATCGGCTATGCTGAAAGCGTCCACGATGGAGGTTTTCTTCTCGACGACCTTCAGGAGACGATCGTTCGGAATGGTGATCAGCGTGTCAATCGACTCTCTGAGATCTTCGATGCCCTCCTCCGCCTGGCACATACGGCGCTCACCCTCGAAGGTGAAGGGCTTGGTAACGACCCCCACCGTAAGTGCTCCGACAGACCTGGCGATACTGGCTATGATCGGGCACGCCCCAGTACCGGTCCCACCGCCCATACCCGCGGTGATGAAGACCATGTCCGCGCCCTCCAGCAGGGTCTCTATTTCATCGCTGCTCTCCTCTGCTGCCTTGCAGCCTATGGCGGGATCGGCCCCTGCACCCAGGCCCCGGGTCATGTTCCGACCCAACTGCAGCTTGTGATCAGCCTTGTTGGAGGACAGAGCCTGGGCATCAGTGTTCACCGCTATGAACTCCACCCCGCGCACGCTGGCCTGGATCATGCGGTTTATGGCGTTGTTGCCTCCACCGCCTACACCTACAACCTTGATAATGGCAAACTCCGGATTCTCTACTTCGAGCTCTAGCACCTCTACAGCCCCCCTCTTCCTGTCACAGTTCATCGCCTGCCCCCGAAGCCACAAGGGGCACGACGCTGTTTACACCTCACTTCGGATGGCGGATGACAGGCCTGTCCGGCACACGCAGGTCTATGATACTGCCCTCCGTCGTCCGGGTCCCTGCGAGCACGCTCTGCAGCATCGACACCGCCTGTTTCATGTCGTCGCCCCCGAGGGGAAGCATCACGTGTTCCGCCCCGGTGGTGTGCAGGGACATATATCCTTCTTCTCGCACAATCTGTGAAATCCTGTGGCGAAACTCGCCCAGGAGCGCGGCGCAGTTTATGAGCTCGTCCACCCCGGGGGCATCCAGGCGCTCTCCCAGAACCAGCGCATCCGGACTCACACCTGAGATCACCGGAACGGCGGTCCCGGGCCAGTCGCCGTGAACGGACAGGACGGTACCCTCGGAGTCCACGAGGGCAAACACACCGCCCTCGATCACCGCCGCCACGGGTCGACGCTCGGTGATCAGAACCACCAGCCGACCGGGTACGTGCCTGGTGACCTCGGCGGCGGCAACCCGTGGATCTTCCGCCAGCCGTCGCCGCAGATCCTCCGTGCTGACCGAGTAGAGATGCTGCCCGCCCTGCACACCCAACAGCAGCCTCACCTCTTCAGCGTTCATCAGATCGATCCCCTCCACCTCCAGCTCAGTGAGGCGGAAAAAGGAGCTCTGGAAAAAGCCGAAAAGCCCCAGCACCACGATGAATATGACGGCCACCAAGACACCGCCTCTCGACATGACACCATCCTCTCCCGTGATGATCGGTCCCTGCAGTCTAGTCCTTCCTGTGAATGTCGGCGCCCAGTTTCTTCAAGCGGGAGGCGAAGTCCGTGTATCCCCTATCTATGAACTCCGCACCCTCAACGACGGTGGTGCCCTCGGCCCTCAGCCCGGCGATGACCATGGACGCCGCACCGCGAAGATCCTCGTTCGCCTCGACGTGCGCGCCGGTCAGCCGCCCAACTCCCTTGACGACCGCCAACCGTCCCTCGGTGTGGATTGAGGCACCCATGCGGGCGAATTCAGCTGCAACCTTGAAGCGGTTTTCAAATATCGTCTCCGTGATCACGCTGGTGCCGTCAGCAATACATGCCACCGCCATGTACTGGTTCTGCAAGTCGGTGGGGTAGCCGGGGTAGGGCAGCGTTCTCACGTCCGCGGCACTTGGTCTCACAGGCCCCCTGACGAGCCCCCTCCGATTCCCCAGGGGACGAATCTCGACTCCTACCTCGGACATCTTCGAGGTGAAGGCCCTGAGGTGAGAGAGGCACACGTTCTCGAGTTCCACGAGCCCCCCGGTGATGGCCGCGACTGCCATGAAGGTCCCCGCTTCGATCCTGTCCGGGATGACCTTCACCCGGGCGCCGTTCAGTCGATCCCTACCCTCCACGACTATCACGTCGGAACCCTCTCCGCTGACTCGTGCATCCATCAGTCGCAAGAAATGCGCGAGATTGCTTATCTCGGGTTCCCGCGCGGGATTCCATATACGTGTCACACCCCGTGCGAGGGTAGCCGCCATCATGATGTTCTCGGTGGCCCCAACGCTGGGATACTCCAGGTGAATGTCGGCACCGACCAGGCCGTCCCTGGGAGCAGTCACACTGATCTTGCCGTGCATCTCCTCGACCACCGCGCTCAGTTTGCGGAAGCCCGCCAGGTGCATATCCACGGGACGGGGTCCTATGGCGCAACCCCCGGGATAGGTCATGCGCGAGGACCCGAGTCGGGCTAGCAGGGGTCCCACCAACAGGACCGATGACCTCATCTTCCTCATCAACCCGGCATCAATCGTATCACTGTCTATGTGTTCTGCCCTGACCAGTAAATACCTTCGACCGTTCTCCTCACCCGTCCGCACAACTATGCCCAGGTCCTCGAGGATCTCCGTCATGACCCGGACATCGCGGATGTCGGGGGCATCATAGATCATGCACTCCTCGGACGTCAGTACGGCCGCCGCCACCATGGGCAGGACGGCGTTCTTCGCTCCATTGATCCTAACCCGACCCTCGATGGGGTTTCCACCGGTGATGACTAACCGAGACATGGATACACCTCCCCGTGGGAAGGCGACCCGCATCAGACGTCAGTCACCCCCCACGTCTTGAGCTCCAGCTCCAGCTCAACCCCGAACTTCCTTGCCACCGACTCACGGACCGCCCGTATCAACCGCACAACATCCTCGGCGGAAGCATCTCGCCGGTTGACGATGAAATTGGCGTGGATGGGTGACACCGAAGCTCCCCCGATGCTTCGTCCCTTCCAGCCCGCTTCCTCGATCAGCCGTCCCGCAGAGGCCCCCTCGGGGTTTTTGAACACGCTGCCCGCACTTGGCTCACGCCTCGGCTGCCTGCCCTTCCTGGCCAACAGCCGCCTTCGCATCTCGCGGCGGATATCGCGGCGCCTACCCCGCCGAAGCACCAGCTCGGCCTCCAGCACTATCAGGTCTGCCCCCCGGCGCTGAAACACCGAGCTCCGGTAGCCGAACTCACACTGCTGCTCCGACATGTCCAGGACGTCCCCGCGGCGATCGCAGGCTCTGATTCTCACCACCGCACGGCTCAGGTCAAAATCACCGACGCCCGCGTTCATCACGGCGGCCCCACCCACGCTGCCGGGAATTCCCACCAGGGGTTCCAGTCCGGTCAGCTCCCACCGGACGGTCCTCTCCAGCAGTCGCGGCAGGGAAACACCGGCCCCCACCGACACCGTGACGGACTCCCCGTCGCCAGCCGATCTCAGGGTGCTCAGGCTTCCGGTGTGCACTACCAGTCCCTGCACACCAGCATCGGACACCAACAGGTTGCTTCCCCCACCGAGCAGGTACAGGGGCACACCCCTCCTGCGCGTCCAGCGGCGGATGTCCGCGACCTCCTCGAGATGCTTCGGGCAGGCGAAGACCGCAGCCGGACCGCCGATCCGGAACGTCGTGTGACGACACATAGGTTCAGCCAGACTGACCGGACCACTAGTCATTTTACTGATCTCCGCCACCAGCCGTGACCAGTTCAGGGAACCCACCTCCGTGACATGATATCATCTACAGCGTCCAGTATGGTGTCAAGGGCCCCCGGGCGCCCCCACGCAGCGCTGGCCTCGGCCATGCGCTGCCGCGTGGTCTCATCATCCAGTAGATCGGTGAGAACCTCCTCGAGGCTGTCACCTCCGAAGCGGTGATCCCTCATGACCACCGACGCCCCGGCCTTCTCAAGGGCCCTCGCATTGTGCCGCTGTTCGTCGTTCGGCACGTTGGGCGAGGGAACGATGATCATCGGACGCCCCACTGCCGCCGCCTCGGCGAGACTCATGGCTCCCCCGCGACACAGCAGGAGATCGCAGGCTGCCAGGGCCGAGGGCATGTCCTCGAGATAATCGATGAGGTTCACCCTCTCCATCACCGCCGGTGGCGCCCGGTCCAGAGCGTCCCCGACCCATCGGTAGTACCTGGGGCCGGTGACGTACATCAATCTCAGCTGCCGGTGCCGGTGCAGATGATCGAGGATGAACTCCACGGTACCGGTGTTTATGGTCTCGGCCCCACCGCTGCCGCCGAAAACCAGCAGGAGTATGTCGTCGTCATCCAGCCCGTAGCGCTCCCTGGCCTGCCGCCGGCACGCTGTTAGGATCTCGCTCCGAACGGGGTTTCCCGTGACCACGATCCTCGGTGCTACCCGGTCGGGGAAGTGCCCGATGGCTTCCTCGCCCACAACCGCCACGGCCCGCGCCCTGCGGCTCAGCATCCGGTTGGTGAGGCCTGGAAACACGTTCTGCTCCTGCACCAGGGTGGGTACTCGCGCCAGCTGGGCCCGCAGCACCACGGGTCCCGATACGTACCCTCCCGTTCCCACCACGCAGTCGGGGGCGAACTCCCCTATTATCCCGGAGGCGACGACCAACGCCCGGGTGAAGAGCCAGAGGCTTCTGATCTTCGCCCCGAGGCCCCGTCCGAGCAGGCCCTCCACCTCCAGCGACCGGAAAGGAATGCCCGAAAGCGGCACAACCTGGCTCTCCAGGCCCCCCCGTCCCCCAACGTACAGCACCTCGGCTTCCGGGTGCCGCTTCAAGAAACCCCTGGCGATGCTCAGGGCAGGATACACGTGTCCTCCGGTGCCTCCACCGG
>PWUB01000038.1 GCA_003563755.1 Clostridia bacterium | reverse complement strand
TCAACATCATTGCGAAGGATCTTCAGAACGTCGTCCCCGGGCGGATCGGTTTCCTCGATGGAGTCTGCCTTCAGAAGCGGGAAGGCGGTCTCCTCCTGGACATCCTCAAAGACCACACCGGGATGCAAACTCAGCACCATCATCTCCTTCGTCTCCGGGTGGAAACCCATGACCCCCAGATCGGTGATGATCCGGTCGGGTCCACCGCCGGGCAGGCCGGCGCGCTCCCGAGCCCCGGGTCCATCCAGGAATCCCGGACTGGTTATGTAGTCACAGCGAGGCACAAATCGCCGTTTCTCGTGCCGGGTGATGACCAGGGTCCGTCGCGCACAGGAGGCGATGTCACTTGCACCGCCGCTGCCAACCAGGCGAACCTTCGGCCGATGCCAGTCGCCTATGCAGGTGGAGTTGAGGTTGCCATACCGGTCGATCTGCGCCCCGCCGAGGAAACCCACGTCACACAGGCCTCGCTGAAGAATACCTCCCAGAACATCCATGAGGGATCCAATGCGGACCGCCCTGTGCCAGATGCGGGGGTCAGAAACCGCCATCACATTGGGAAG
The DNA here is from genome assembly GCA_003563755.1 of Clostridia bacterium. The sequence continues at coordinate 11,252 of PWUB01000038.1, read as the reverse complement.
GACACTGGGAGCCACTGGCCCCGTCTCGGCAATCACGATCAGCTCCGGGGCGTGGGTTCTCTGGGCCAGGACCGAAGAGGCCACCGGCAGGCCCGTTCCCACGAACACCACCTGGCCGTTTTTCAGGTTCCTGGCACCCTCGACGATCATCAGTTCGGTCAGCGAATACTCTCGGGCGATACCCATCACTGTTCGCCTCCGTATATCATGGAATCCATGGACCTTCTCAATTCCTCAGCCCTGTGAAACGAGAGGCTCTTGCCCAGGAACCCATCAAAATCCGTGCCGTACACGAATTCGTCCAGGTACCGCCCAAACCCGTCGGCGTCGCGGGCGAGGGACTGGTAGTGCTCGATGTGCTCTCTGTCATAATCGTAGTAACCGTAACAGCATGTGGGATAAGCACCCCAGGGCTGCAGAACTACGGCATGGACATGGATGAATGGGAGGGTCGTTCGCTCTGGATCCAGGAGGAAAAACTCCGTCGGCACCAGTTCCTCGCAGGTCACGATCACTCTCTCGGCTGCCCGGGCCAGCTGTACCTCGTGGAAGGTGCAGCCCTCAATCAGTATATTCCCCATGCGGTCGGCCTTCTGCACGTGCAGGATCGCGACGTCGGGATTGCAGGCCGGCAGCAGCACAACCCCTGAGCCTTCGGGATCAAAGGGATCATCGATGACGGCCATCTTCTGGTCCGACAGCCGGTACGTCTCGAGATCAGTCCCGGCAAAGCCCCGAATCGGCATGAAGGGGAGTCCCATCTCCCCGGCGAGGAAGCGCGAGGCCATGCCCAGATGCGTGTAGTCCTCCACCTCTACCTCACCGCGCTCGACGGCCCTTCTGAAGTTGTATGTGAGCCCGAACCGCTCGATGCTGGCGGCTCCGTGTTCGATCCGCCTCACGCAGCCCCCCGCCACCATGAGGTCCAGCTGCATGGACACACTGGTGGAGACCAGGGTGAGGTCCCTCCTACCCTGACGGATGATCTCGTGGGCCAGGGCCGTCTGCGTGCGCGACACTGTAAACCCACCGAGGCCCACGACGTGCCCATCCTGAATGGAACGAACCGCTTCAGGCAGTGAAACTGTCTTGTCACCTGTCCTTGCGTCCAGGACTGTTCTCTCCTCTCCGGTTTCACACGACCGGGGAGGCGCGGATCACGCCGCCTCCCCGGATAGGTCACGCCGAGGCCAGTTCATAACCCCGTCTCACAGCCTTGATGTTGAGTTCCTCGGTGCCCTCGGGCACCATCATTTTCACTGCCTCCTCCAGCTCCTCCCTCGAGACAATCCCGCTGATGCCGACCAGGGCACCCAGCATTACCATGTTGGCCACAATCCGACGCCCCAGTTCCTTCTCCGCCACCGTTGTGGCAGCAATACTGTGCAGCGAAAACGACATGTCATCGGGAACACGCCTGACCAGGTCTTCATCCACGATGAGGATCCCGCCCTCCCTGAGATCCCCAACATATTTGTCCAGGGCCTCCTGGCTCATGGTCACCAGGACCTCCAGGTCCATCGCCATGGGATAGTCCACGGGTTCGCCGGAGATCACCACTTCCGACTTGCATGCCCCGCCCCGGGCCTCGGGGCCGTAGGACTGGGTCTGAGAGGCGAACCTGTCACCGAATACAGCGGCAGCAGTACCGATGACGACCCCGCTCAGCACAATGCCCTGGCCGCCAAATCCAGCGATTCTGATCTCTTTCCTCTCCATCAGCGCCCCTCCTTCAATTTCTCGGGCAGAGCGCGGAGAGAGGCCACAAACTCGGGGCGTTCCTTCGACACCAGCTCACCCACCACGAGCTTACCTTCCAACGCCTCCGGGGCCATCTCCTTCGCCCTGGCGACGGGGACAGATTGCTCCTTGAAGTAGGCGAGCATGTCCTTGCCACTGCCCAACCCGCTGAGCTTACCCCACTGGGTGGGGCACTGCGATATGACCTCCACAAAGGAAAAACCCCTGTTCTGGATGGCCTTCTTGATCGCTTTGGCCACCTGAACAGGATGGGCCGTCGTCCAGCGTGCGACGTAGGTTCCACCGCTCGCCTCGATTACCTCGCTCAACTGGAAGGGATTCTCCAGGTTCCCGTAGGGCGAGGTGGTGGTCAGGGCACCCCGGGGAGTGGTGGGAGAAAACTGTCCGCCCGTCATGCCGTAGTTGAAGTTGTTGACCGCGATGACATTGACATCCACGTTCCGCCTGGCGGCCTGGATCAGGTGATTGCCGCCGATGGCCATGCACTCACCATCACCGGAGTGCACCAGAACGGTCAACTCCGGATTGGATATCTTCAGGCCCGTGGCGAAGGCCAGGGCCCGACCGTGCAGGGTGTGGAAGATGTCCTTGTACCAGTAGGTGCACATTCTTCCCGTGCACCCGGAACCCCCGACCCAGACCACCTTGTCGGTGTCCAGACCGAGATCCTCAATGGCGCTGGTGGTCGCGTACCAGATCTGTCCGATGCCGCAGCCGGGACACCAGAGGTGGGGAACCCCCGGACTGTCGTGGCGAAAATACTTCAATGCAGGATGGCTGGTCATGTCGTCACCCTCCTTACCACATCTGCAATCTCAGAGGGCCTGTGCAGATCCACCCCGGGTTTGGAGAAAGAGTGGACCTCCGCCCTTCCGCGCAGGGCCCTGTCGACCTCGCGGACCATCTTACCCATGTTCATCTCCGGTACGACCACGTGGGCAGCCGACCGGCAGGCCTCGCGGATCTTCTCATCGGGGAAGGGCCAGAGAGTCGCCAGTCGCACAAATCGGACACGGAGACCCTCATCGCGGAGGGATGCGGCCGCCCTCTCGGCCGATCTGGCAACACTGCCGTACGCGACAATCGCCACGTCAGCGTCCTCGCTTCCCTCGGTCTCGACCCGGGAGATCCTGTCGACGTTGCATTCGATCTTATTCCAGAGCCGCCGGATGAACTTGCTGGCCTCCGCATAATCCGTGGTCGGGGCACCCGTCTCGGTGTGAACCAGTCCGGATACCTGCATGGCATAACCCTCTCCCAGGGCAGCCATTGGAGGCACACCAGTGTCACTGTCAGCCCGGGAGACGGCAAAACCCTCGGGACTCTCCGGACGACGCCGGTTGACGATCTCGATGTCACCCGGATCCGGTACGATGACATTCCCCCGCATGTGAGCTATGATCTCATCGGCCAGCACAAACACCGGGCACCGGTATTGCTCCGCCAGGTTGAAGGCCTCTATGGTCATATCGAACATCTCCTGCGAGGAGCTGGGGGCCAGGGCGATGATCGAGTAATCACCGTGACTGCCGTAGCGAACCTGGTATACGTCACCCTGCATGCCCTTGGTGGCAATGCCCGTACCTGTGCCCACCCGCTGGGCATCAACCAGGACACAGGGCGTCTCCGTGAGGCAGGCATAGCCGATATTTTCCTGCATCAAACTGATTCCCGGGCCGGAGGTGGCAGTCATGGCCTTCCAACCCCCCTGGGACGCCCCGATGACCATGGCCAGCGAGGCCAGCTCATCTTCACCCTGCACAAAAGCCCCACCGACCTCGGGAAGCCGTCGCGCCATCAATTCGGAGATCTCGGTGGCAGGTGTTATGGGGTAGCCGGCGAACAGACGGCAGCCCGCAGCCACGGCCCCCTCAACACAGGCCTGGTTGCCCTGCCAGAAGTACTTACCCGGCTTTACTGTCAACATTCTCACTCCCTAATTCGATGGCTATGGCGAAATCTGGGCAGTGCAGCTCGCACAGTTTGCACCCGGTACAGAGCGAAAGGTCCCTGATCCGGGGCGGGTAAACGCCCCTCGGGCTGAGATCCGGTGAGATCTCGATGGCCCCCCGGGGACATACAGCTGCACAGATATCACATCCCTTGCAGTTGACCTCATTCACATGGATGTTCCTGACACGCCCCATATTCAAACCTCCAAATCCCGTGTGGCTGTCTCCGGCAGATGAAAAGGTGGTCGACGACATCTACTGCACATAACTTCGGTCCGCATGTGTGAAACCCTGCTCCTCTGTGGCCTGCTTCCAGATCGGTCCCTGGTCAAAGTGATCATCTGCCCACTGTGCGGGATCCATGACGACTGGATGAGTCCCATATAGTTCCTTTTAAGGCCCGCCATCATCTCCTCCGATGCACCAAATGCCCTTCTCTATAGATTCTAGCTTCTGGCCGTAAACTGTGTCAATGATGGCGTCTCAGCCCACAGGTTCTGCATTACTGGGTGCCTCATCAACAGGCCACGCTGGGGAAGGTAAGCGGGGGCGATCGTCGAAAACGAAGAACAGTGGTCATCTCCCACTCAACGAATAGAAACGGACAGGAGGAGCAGACATGGAGCTTAAATCCGATGGTTTTGAGGCCGATTCGCTCTGGTACGGTCGGGCATCACTGACTCCAGATGGTCCGATCACCGCCGGTGAGATCGGCTGCTGGACCATCACCTACACGGTCGGTCGCTACGGGGTGGACAATGGCGGGCGTGTGAAGGTGGCAATGCGGCTGGCCAGCGACTGGGCCACTCCCCAGATGGATGCCCCCGGCGAGGCCCACTACCTCAGCGTTCATACGACCGGCGAGGCCTTCGTGAGGGCAACCTACGAGAACAAAGGGCACATCCGGCCCTGGTTTCGGGTGGTCACCGTATCTGTTAGCAACGGTTCTCTGCGGGAGGGTGACCAGGTGATCGTGACCTACGGCGACAGAGCGGGGGGAGGTCCCGGCACCCGGGCCCAGACCTTCTGTGAGAGCCAGTTCGAGTTCCGGGTCCTGGTGGAATCCTTCGAGACGGGGGTGTTTGTGCGGGTTCCCAGCTCGCCCACGGTAAAAATCACTGGCGGAGACGCACACCGTCTCGTCCTCATCGCTCCCTCCCATGCCCCAGCGGGGCAGCCCTTCGGCCTGACAGTGAAGGCCGAGGATCGCTGGGGCAATCCCAGCAGCAGCTACGCGGGGTCGATCCGGTTCGACCAGGAGGAGGGACTGCACGGACTGCCGGAGTCACTCACCTTCGCACCGTCAGACGGCGGCGTAAGAAGACTCGATGGGATCCGGCTCATGATGCCGGGCACCCACCGCATCAGCGTGTCTGACCCCGCAGGGGGCATGGAAGCAGCCGGCAATCCCATCATTTGTCTGGCGGAAGCGAGCCCACTCAATCTGTACTGGGCCGACCTTCATGGCCAGACGGAGAGCACCGTCGGTACAGGCACCGTGCAGCAGTACTTCAGCTTCGCCCGTGACGTGGGCTGCGTCGATGTGTGCACCCACCAGGGAGATGATTTTCAGATCACCCGGGAGGACTGGCGCGAGATCAGCGACTGCACCCGCGAGTTCCATCAACCTGGTGAGTTCGTCACCTATCTGGGCTACGAGTGGTCGGGGAACACCCCCGCTGGCGGTGATCACAACGTCATATGGTTTGACGATGGCCAGCCGATCTACAGGTCCAGCCACTGGCAGATCCCGGACCGGTCCGATGCCCATCTCGACCGATACCCGATCAGCGAACTGTACGAGACACTGCGCGACACAAAGGCCCTGATCATCCCCCACATAGGGGGTCGCCGCGCCACCCTGGACTACCACGATCCCGGGCTTGAACCCCTCATTGAGATCTGTTCTGTCCACGGCCGCTTCGAGTGGTTTCTGCAGGAGGCTCTGGAGAAAGGGTGCCGGGTGGGAGTCATCGGTGCCGGGGACGATCACACGGGACGCCCCGGAGCAAGCTACGGCACCGACAGGTCCTTTGGGGTCCGGGGAGGGCTGGCGGGCATCCTGGCCCGGGATCTGACTCGGGAGGGGATCTGGGAGGCCCTCAGCGCGAGGCGAACCTATGCGACTACCGGCGAACGAATCATCGTCTCTGTCCTGAGCGAGGGGCACCACATGGGCGAGGAATTCACCACGACTCTTCAGCCCTCTATGGATGTGTATGTGGCCGGAACCGGTCCCCTGTACTCGGTTCAGATCCTGCGAGGATCCGAGATGATCCACGATCAGCCCCTCGTGCCCCCCGAGGCCCACTCTCCGACCCGCATCCGGCTGGCCTGGAGCGGAGCCCGAATGACGGGTCGCGGAAGGCATACAAACTGGGATGGATCTCTCCGGGTCGAGGGCGCCCGATTCGCTGACGTCCGTGAATTTGCCTTTGACAGTCCCCGTCAGGGCATAACCCGGTGCACCCGCAGGGAGATCTGCTGGCACTCCCACACCTCGGGTGATCTGGACGGTCTGTTGATTGACATTGAGGGTGAGGATGCGGCCTTCACCTTTGAAACGGAACCCCTCAGTTTCACCTTTGCCCTCGATCAGCTGCAAGACGGTGCCCTCACCATAGACGCAGGGGGTGTAGAGCAGAAAGTGATGGTGTCGCGGGCCCGCACGGTCTCCGGCCCCGAGCAGATCAGCCTGACCTTCACCGACCCCGAACCCCTTCCCGGCCTGAATCCCTACTACGTCCGCGTGATGCAGGAAGATGCGGAGATGGCCTGGAGCAGCCCCCTGTACATAAACTACCAACCCGGATGACACCGGCGGGCGCGGAGGGACCGGGCCGCGCCCCATCCCATTCATCGCGACAGGACCGCCCGCACCTCTGGGACAATATCATCCACCACAGCAGCAACCCAAACCCCGGCTTCCCTGAGACACTCCTTCTTCACCGATGCCCTGGCCATCTCTCCCTCCACGATGGCCCCGGCGTGTCCCATCCGCCTCTGAGACGGGACATTCTGCCCGGCGATGTAAGCCAGAACCGGCTTTGGATACCCCTGCTGCAGGTAGTCTGCCGCCTCCTGCTCCGCCGTTCCCCCGATCTCGCCCACGAGCACCACCGCCTCGGTCTCCGGGTCAGCAGCGAACATGCTCAGGGCGTCGACAAAGGTAGTACCCACCACCGGGTCACCACCAATGCCGAGGCAGGTGGACTGCCCGATACCGCTGTGGGTGAGATTGGAGGCGATCTCGTGGGTCAGGGTCCCACTGCGGGAGACAACTCCCACCGGACCCGGCTCGTATATGTTCCCCGGCATGATCCCCACCTTGCTCTTGCCGGGACTGATCACCCCAATGCTATTGGGACCGACCAGCTGTGAACCCCCGCTCTGCACCACGGACAGCATCCGCACCGCATCGAGCACAGGCACACCGTCGGTCACCACCACAATCAGGGGAATCCCCTCGTCTGCAGCCTCCGCCACCGCTTCCAGGACAAAGGCAGGAGGCACCAGGACCAGCGAGACATCAATCCCACCGGCCTCTACGGCTTCCCGCACCGTATCATAGACCGCCAGGCCTTGCACTTCATGTCCACCTCGACCGGGAACCACCCCGCCGATCAGATTTGTGCCGTATTCCAACATCTGAGCAGTGTGATAACGACCCTGCCGCCCGGTGATGCCCTGCATGATCACGGTGGTCCCGGAGTCTATCAGGATGGCCATCCATCTGACCTCCCAGATCCCATCATCTTCAACAGGCCAGCTGCTGCCTCACCCGTCGTGCCCGACTTCACCACCGTAACCCCCTCCGTTTCCAACAGCCTCCACCCCTCATCCTGCGAGTGACCCCGCATCTTGACCACCAGGGGTTGCTGCAAACCCCCAGTCCGAATCGCCTGCACAATACCCCGCGCCATGATCTCGCAGTTGTTGATCCCACCGAAGACATTGATGAGGATCCCCTGGACCCCGGCAGCTGCTGCGACGATCCTGAGCGCGGAGGCCATGCGCTCCGCCGTCACTCCACCGCCAAGGTCTAAGAAAGTGGCCGGCCTACCTCCCAGGGCAGAGACCATGTCCATGGTCGCCAGGGCGAGACCTGCCCCCCCGGCGATGACTCCGACGTCGCCCCCGGCCAGAGGCACGTACTGCAGCCCGGATTCCCTCGCCCTCTCCTCCTCGGCAGACCGCAGCCCACGACCCATGGCGGCGAGCCGTTGCTGCCTGAAGAGAGCGGCATCATCAACGGTCATCTTCGCATCCAGGGCCATGAGCTCACCGTCGCGGGTCACAGCAAGGGGGTTTATCTCAGCGGTGGTGGCATCCAGATCCCAAAGGCAGCGTGTCAACGTCAACAGGACGTCCGCCACCCGGTTGAGCAGATCACCCTCCAGGCCCGCCTCCCGGGCCAGACCGACAAACCGGTACCGCCAGAGCGGTGCCACCCCGTCGCAGGAACGGGTCGGGATGCAGACCGAATCCTCAACATCGACCCCCCCGCGGGCAGAAAGAAGGACCGCGACCGACCTCTGCCGGCGGTCCACGGTCACCCCAGCATAGAGCTCCCGCTCGGGCCACACCCTCTCCTCCACCAGGACCGCCTCGACGGGAAACCCGGCGATCTCTTTGTCCAACAGGCTCTCGGCAGCCCTGGCGGCCCCTGCTGTCGAGGTCGCCGTCATCACTGCACCCTCCCTTCCCCTGCGTCCGGTTCGCACCTGAGCCTTGACCATCAGCTCACAGTGCAGCTGCGATGCAATCTCAGCCGCCTGCCGAGGATTGAAGGCCACGCCTCCCCGCGGCACCGCTATTTTCCTCTCAGACAGGATCTTCTTGCCCTCATGCTCAAGGAGATTCAACACAGTGCACCACCTCTCATGACCCGGTCTCAGGGTCCGCTGGTCAACCCCCTGGCCGGGGAGCGAGCCGCATCATCCACAGGCACACCATCAGGAGGCTGTCGCAGGCTTGCCCTCTTCAAGTCTGGGTACCATGAGGACCACGAGATCATAGGTTTCACCATCCTGGCTCAACCCACCCATGTCGGGCAGACGAGATTCCTCTCCGTCGAGGAAATTGAGCAACGCCTGCCTGCACTTCACGGCCACGTCGCGTTCGATGGTCACCTCGCGGAAGCTGCCCAAAAGGGGCGGGAAGCTCTCCCGTGATTCCGAAGCTGACATTCTTGCCGGGATCTTGAGCAGCAAACGCCGCGTCATGTCCATGAGCCGTCTCTCCACCAGGGGCAGAGAAGCAGAGACACTCTCCGGATCGTCCCTGACGCTCAAGCTGAGATCCAGGTCAGGTGGGCCGGTCAGCCGGTAGAATCGCTCGATGATCCCGTTGACCTCCCGGGTGCCGGCCACCTCGATGAAATCCGCCTCCTGGAGCTGCCGAAAATGGTAATGAAGCTTGGAAGGCGGCTCCTTGAGGAGTCCTGCCACTTCCTTGATGGGAACCGATTGATCATGCCGGGCCAGGGTCTTCAAGATCTCCATTCGAAGGGGGTGTGAGAGGGCTTTGATCCGCACAATGTCCTGATCAGACACACATAACACCTCCCTGTCGTATTAGCTACTTTAAACGTTCAGAGGTCACGGCGCAAATGAAGTTCAATGCTTACGCAGCTCCCTGATCCGGCTCAGCGCCGTCGCGCCACAGATCAACCCCAGCCCGCCCATGAGCGGCTGGATGAACAGTGGAGCGACCATTCCCAACAGCCCGGTGGTTCCCAAACCCACAGGGGCTGCTCCCCCCAGGAGCGTGTTCAGGAAGGCAAAGACCCGTCCACGTCTGTCATCGGGCACTGTTTTCTGAACTAACGTGGACAACGAGATGCTGGCAACTGCCGCTGCTGCACCCACGGCGACTGCAATAATCGTCAGGATGAGCGAAATGACCAGGGGCGACATGGGCACATGGAGGGCGAGGCCCAGTCCTGCTCCCAGTGCGAACAGCAGAATCCCCAGTCCACGCAGCGAGATCAAAAGCGGTCCAGAGTGATGGGTCCATTTGAGAGAGGAAAGAATGATCGATGCCAGCAAGAGCCCTGCAGCAAGACCTGACTGCACCAGGCCCAGTCCCATCTCACCAAGGGCCAGTACGTCTATCATGAAGACAGGGAGTACCACCTGATTCAGAGGAACGACGAAGAAGTTCATCATGGCGAAAACGGGGAACATGCGCCTGAGCAGGTCAGAGTGCCACACATATGCTATCCCCTCCCTGACCTGGCCAATGAAGGTGCTTGCCGCCCTGCCTGGCTCTGCCGCTGCAGTGCGGATGATCGGGGGCAGATCCAGGAAGAGCTCACTGATCCCGGACAGCACATACGAGATGCCGTTCACCAGGAAGACGAGGGTAATCGCCCTCTCTGATCCGCCCAGAGCCACAAGCATTGCAGCTCCAAGGGCGGGACCCACCAGGGAGGCCCCCGATGATACAGCCTGCCTCAATGAGTTGGCCTGCGACAGCCGCTCCTCGCTCACAATGTTAGGTACTGTTGAGCTGACCGCCGAGTTGAAGAGCGGCTGCAATACGCCGAACAGTACGAGCAGAACGCATGTGTGAGCAACTGTAAATGTACCGGACATCATGAACCAACCCGCCAGCAGAACTAAAGCTCCACGGGCAAAATCGCTGAACACAATGATGCCTTTTCGACTCATGTTGTCTACAAGCGTTCCGGCAACGGGCCCGACGATGATGCCGGGGATGGATGCCGCAGTCATGATGCCTGCCAGAGTCAGTGTTCCGGACGTGTAAACGAGCCATATCACGAGGGCAAACTTGAAGAGCGCATCTCCGAGCTGGGAGACCAGTTGTCCCAACCAAAGAATCAGGAAGTTGCGGTTTCGCATCAAGGGTTCGCCGCCGAAAGCCTGTTCGGTATGAGCCATGGTATTCCTTCTTTCATATATAATTTAATGTTAAAATTATTTTAAATACATGGCGTCATCTGTGTCAAGTCCTGATTCTGTGGACGCGATTGGGCGATGGGGAGTGTCAGACGACTGGAGTGCACTACTCTGGGCTTGGGATGTCCGGGGCCGGAAGATCGATTTTCATTCGCCCTCAGTTCCGTCGCTTGGCCATCGTACCGTGCGACATGATGAGGCGACGATCAATCCCGAGCCTGATCTGAGGATGTGCGAGGTGCAGAAAGCACCCTCATATGTTCACCGGCACTCGCATGCCTGGCCATTTCAACTTCATCTCAATGGGATATCGTGTGCCCAGTAAGGATAGTACTCGCTGGAGCAGGGGCAAGCTTCGCGGAAGCTTTTCAGAATCACGACGGGCGTCACCTTCGCACGGCCTGCGTATCACAATGACACCGACCAAACTAACCAGATGCTCTTGCTCCGGCTGCCCTGGTATGCACCAGGTGTAGCCCGCCCTGCAGAGAAGCCCGCGAGTAGTGTCAGGTAGATATGAGCAGGTTGACCGTTAACTATCTCTACCTTCTCGAGGCCGAGTTCGTCGCCGGGCCATGGGGAGTGCGCCCTGGGAGCTATAGCGCAGGAGCCCAAC
>PWUB01000092.1 GCA_003563755.1 Clostridia bacterium | reverse complement strand
TCCACCCGCGGGAGGCCGATGCAGGGGCACTTCAGCCGCCCCTCACATACCTGTCGAGAAACTCAGCAGCTGTACGGTACGCCCTGATCCTGTTGGCAAGCTTGATGATGCCGTGACCCTCGTCGTCGAACACCAGGTACTCCACGGTACCTCCGCCCTCGCGCACCTCACCGACGATCTGCTCCGCCTCTCCCACCGGCACCCGGGGATCGTTGTCTCCGTGGATGACCAGCAGGGGCGCCCTGATCCGGTGAGCCTTGTGGATCGGCGATATACTCACGAGGAAATCGTAGTCATCCTTGAGGCTTCCGTACTCGGCCTCCCGCAGGTGCCTGCGCCAGGGACCCGTGTTCTCCAGAAAGGTGATGAAGTTGGCGATGCCCACCACATCGATGGCTCCCGCCCACAGGTCCGGATACTCCGTGATGCAGGCCAACACCATGAAGCCTCCGTAACTTCCACCCATCACCGCGAGACGGTCCGGATCCGCTCCGCCCTCGTCCACCAACCAGTCAACGCCCCAGCGAATGTCCCTGACAGTATCCATGCGTTTTTCAACATCATCCATAGCCAGGTACTTCCTGCCGTACCCGGCGCTCCCCCGCACGTTGGGCGCAAACACGCAGAACCCGTGGTTCACCAGGTACTGGGTCACAGGGTTGAAGTTCACCCGCCGCTGTCCCTCCGGCCCACCGTGGATATCCACCACGACAGGGAGCTTCTCGTCGCCGGCGCTCAGCGGTCGATAGTAAAAGGCGGGAATGCTCAATCCGTCGAAGGTCTCGTAGTGGATCAGCTCCGGCTCCACCAGGACTTCACGGGGGATTCCTGCCCGGGAGGCGAAGGTGAGCTGCCGCACCGCACCGCGCTCCGGGTCACAGAGCCATACGTTGGAGTTGTTCCGGGACCCATCCACCCGCAGGGCCAGGTGTCCAGCGTCGGGCGCCCACGCCAGGTCGCCGTAAACTCCGGGGGGCAGCCCCTCGATGGAGGTGCTCGTTCCGGTATCCAACTGCAGAACGTTCAGCTCGGAGTACCCGTCGACGTTCACCAGGTAAGCCAGCCTGTCCGCTTCCGGTGACAGGGCGAGGCCCTCCACCTCCCACTCTGCGTCACAGACCTCCTCCAGGGTACCGTCAGCAAGCCGGTAGTAGGCGATGCGCCGCAGGTCGCGGCCAGCGTTGGTCACCAGGTACAAGCCCGCTCCGTCAGGGGTCCAGGCCAGGTGCGAGTACACTGCCTCCTCCGCATGCGGCGTGATGGTCTGCACCTCGAGGGTCTCAAGGTCAAGGAGCAAAACGTCGTGGTCGAAGTTTGTGTTGGCGCGTATGATCAGCAGGTAACGGTCATCGGGCGAGAATCCCGCCACGGTGTGAGACCCGTCCTCGGCGAGCACGAGTCGTGCTTCGATGCTGTCGACGGGCTGAACATATATGTGAAAATGTGCCGGGTGCTGCCGGTTTGCAGCGAAGGCGATCTGCCGTCCGTCGTGGGACCAATCACCGAGGTTGTGGATGGCTTCGGGGTGGTCCGTGAGCTGGACCACCCTTGATCCATCTCCCCGCAGGCAGAACAGCTGCTGCCGCTCGTTGCCCCCGGCATCCATGCCGAAAACCAGCCTGTCTGCCACCGGAGAGTACTTGAGAGCCCCGACGCGCTCATCGTAGAAGGTCAGCTGCTCAGGCCAGCCTCCCTGGCGGCCCACGCTGTACACCTGGGGAACTCCGGTGGTATTCATGACAAACGCCACCCTCTCCCCGTCGGGAGAGAAGGTGGGGCTGTAGGCGCTCTGAACGTTGAGGAACCGATTCACATCAAACCTACGCCATGACAACACTATCACTCTCGCTCTCTACACCGGTCATCGGAAAAGACCGGGTCAGGACAGGTACCGCTCGAACCACTCCGAGATCCTGGCGAGCCTCTCCTCCCGGTGACGCGGCTTGCCGATGCGGGAGAATCCGTGGGACTCACCCGGCACTATCACCAGCTCCACCTCTCGCCTCAGAACCACCAACGCTGTGTACAGCTGCTCCGCCTGCTCCAGGGGGCAGCGGTGATCTTCTTCCGCCTGGATTATCAGAAGCGGCGTCTTCATGTTCTGCACGTACGTCAGGGGTGACCTCTCCAGGTAGTGCTGCGCGTTCTCCCAGCTCGCCCACGGATAACCCTTGAACTCCCACTTCCCGTTGCCGTGGCCGTAGTCACTGGTTCCCCACTGGCTGTAGCGGTTGGAGGTGGTCACCTCGGACACCGCCGCCCGGAAGCGGTCGTTCTGCCCCAGGATCCAGTTGGTCATGTAGCCTCCGAAGCTGGCTCCCGTCACCCCCATGCGCCCTTCGTCTATGAAGCCCAGGGTGAGGGCGTGGTCCACGCCAGCCATGATGTCTGCGTAGTCGCCGCCACCCCAGTCGTGGTGGGTGGCCTTGACGAACTTTTGGCCGTAGCTGCTGCTGCCGCGCGGGTTCACATACAGCACCACGTAACCCTCTCCTGCGAGCTGCTGGAAATGGTGGTTGAAGCTGTGACCGTAGGCGCCGTGGGGACCACCGTGGATCTTGAGGATGAGGGGGTATTTCGTGCCCTCACTGAAGCCCACGGGCTTCATTATCCACCCCTCGATCTCCCAGCCCTCGTGGCCTGCATACTTGATGGGTTCCGGACGGCTGAGGGCCAGCTCATTGAGAAGCCCCCCGTTGAAGTCCGTGAGAGGCTTTTCAGACCGGTCTTTCAGATCAAAAAGGTGGACCTCGCCGGGGTTGAGGGGGTCGGAGGAGACAAGGGCCATGCGCGAGGAATCTCGGGAAAAAGACAGGGAGTGAAGAACCCTGCCGCCCCGGGTGAGCCGCGACACCTCTCCCGTCTCCGAACAGACCTCGAACACGTTGACCGAACCGCGGTCGGCGCACATCGAGAACAGGCGGGATCCATCCCGGTCCCACACCGGCGCATACGCCGGCATTGTGCGGCGAATATCGCTTCCCACACCGCCGGGCATGGCGCGGTCGAAGGATTCCGTCAGGCATCTGGGTGGTTCGCTGCCGTCGGACTTCACCCTCCATACACGGCTCAGTGTGGCGCTGCCGTAACGGTCATCGTGGCCGTAGTAGGCGATCATCTC
>PWUB01000064.1 GCA_003563755.1 Clostridia bacterium | reverse complement strand
AAGTCATCTGCGAGACCAGGAACCTGCGCCAGGGAAGGTACTGGAAGAAAGTCAGTACCTGCGCCCAGGTGTCGTACGACCCGGCAATCCCGGTGAACAGGTCCTGGGCAAAGACCCCGTTGCCATCCCCTGGTGAACGGCCGGATCCCTTTCCCGCTGTGCTGGCTCGGCCCTCTCTCTTCTCTGTCTTCACTCTCTACATCGGATCGAGCCGTGCTCTTCGCAGGCTTCATCATAGATCGGGCAGGAGCAGTATACTCCGGTTGACATCGTCGGTCATTATACATGAAGCAGGCTGTTCAAGTAAACAGATGCCATGATTATCGTTGGACGAAACGCTGGCGCTCAGTGACGGTCTGTGGTAGTCTTATGGAACAATCACGATGAGAGGCCAATCTGAGTGGCTCGTCCCGCAGCAATGCCTCATCAGCGGCGGCTGCTACAACAGCTTTTGAGAGGACTGTGCAGGCGCAGGTCGTCTGTGAACGTGACCACGATTACTCCACAGCTCATTAGGGGACTCATAACACACAATGGGCGTTTGTTCGTTCCCGCGGATATCACAGATGCCATAGAAAGCTGTCTAGAGTCCTCTGCGGATGCGATCCGCTACGAGGGTGCTCGGTTGCAGGGCCTCTATCAGCAGGCTCAGACAACGCGCAGACCCGTTACTGTGGACTATTCAGGTGCTGCAACCGTCGATGCTTATTCGGTTTACTACCTGCCGAGGAATACTCTGGTTCCTAAGGTGGCGATTCTCTGTTGCGCCCACAGTCCGGCGCTTCAGACCTTGCCCGACCGGCTCTCTGTGCTCGACCTCGGCAGTGGCACCGGGGGTGTGGTTCTGGGGCTCATTGACCTGTTCAGCAATCAGCCCTTGACTGGCATCCACCTTGACATAGTAGCTCTGGACGCATCCAGCGCCAGTCTCGACAGACAGAACGAACTGGTTGATCGCATCGGTTGCGGCCACGTGTCGCATCGGTCCAAGTGCGTGGAGTTGTCTGACCCGGTGTCCTTTCGTGATGCTCTGTCACTGGGTGCCCCATACGACATGGTGTTCGCGGCAAACTTGTTTGGAGAGATGCACGAGAGTCCGACCCTCGCACTTATCCAGTCCGTCGCTCACCTGCTGGCAGCCAACGGCATCATGGTGAGCGTCGAGTCCCAGAGCAACCACGTTATGGAGCAACGCGTTCGCATAGTGAGGACCGCTAAGCAGTTCGGTCTTCACACTTACTATCCGTGCCCTCCGACGATGTCTTGCCCTGGGCCCTCCTGCTGGATGTGGCGTACTGACGAGTTCGACTGTCCGTCCATAACAGTGGATGGAGAGGAGGTCGAGACCACGACAGTTCACAAAGCTCACTGGACTGTACTATGCAGGAAGCCTTGTACGATCTATGACGCGTTTCGCTCCAAGAACCCGAGGCTCACATGGGGCGTAGCTCATATCAGGGAATCCAGAGTTGAGGGCGACGAGGTGAAGCATGACTATACGTTCTGCACGCAGATTGGGCGCCTGAAGGGGACGATAACACAGGACCGCAAGAAATGGATGTGGAGTCCGAGGACCAAGCTGTTCGACCGGGGTACTGTCATCGGTATGACTGGCGGCTGCACACAGATCGCGGAGGGGTGGGATATCGTCTCGGGATACCTGACCTACTAGTATGATGGTCGGGGTTTGCTGAGCCTGCCGTTGGTGGCTGGCGATACTAGAAGATGATCATCTCGGCAAGTCGAAGAACGGATATCCCTGCACTGTATGGTGAGTGGTTCATGAACAGGGTAAGGGCTGGCTGGTGCGCGGTGCCGAACCCATTCAACATGAAGCAGGTATCGCGTGTTTCGCTCAATCCACGAGAACTCGATGCCATTGTTTTCTGGTCAAAGAACCCTGCTCCTTTGCTCCCACATCTCGATGAACTCGACAGAAGGGGATTCCGCTACTACTTTCAGTTCAGTCTGAATGACTACCCTCGGGAGCTTGAACCGAATATGCCTAGTATCGATGAGAGGTTCAGAACATTCCAGGGTTTGAGCAAGCGGATAGGCCCGCTACGTGTGGTGTGGCGGTACGACCCCATCATCATCTCCAACATGACTCCCGTGGAGTTTCACAGAGAGAGATTCTCGTGGATTGCAGCGGAGTTGCATGGTGTCACCCATCGCGTCATGGTCAGCGTTGTTGACTTCTATCAGAGGACTGATCGTAGACTATCTCAGCTTGAACAGGAGGGATTCATGTTTGATAGGGAGGCTGCATCTTCAGACAGCATGGTCAGTCTCCTGCGGGATCTTGCCACAACTGCGAAATCACACGACATGGAGATACTTGCCTGTGCTGAAGCCCGCAATGCTGCCGAAACCGGAGTTGCGCCGGGGCGCTGTGTAGACGAGCGTCTGCTCAATAGGCTATGGGCACTGAGTCTTCCGTATAGAAAGGACTCGACACAACGTGAGTTCTGCTTGTGTACTGCGAGCAAGGACATTGGGATAAACGATACCTGCATTCACGGCTGTCCTTACTGCTATGCGACCAGGAATGATGCTCTTGCCGAACGCCGTCACAGAGAACACGATCCCAGTTCTCCGGCTATATGGGGAGACCCGGAGATACTGCAGAGAATCGACAGCGAACAGACTCAGCAGATGAGACTCTTCGGGCAGTAGTGCTGTGCTGAGGTTGTTTGCTGCCATGGCTAGTGACCTCCTCAACCTCGCCCCCGGGAAGTGAAGAGGCTGACCGGATGCGCAGGCTACCTCCCCAGAGGGACAGATAATCGATAGCTATCGCTCGTCCAGGGACTGCGAGATCCCGGTGAACTGGTCAAGGGCGGCTTCGAGGTTTTCGGCGATCTCACGGGCGAGGACGTCCGGATCTGGCAGATTGGCAGAATCCTCGAGGGTTTCGTCTCTTAGCCAGAAGATGTCGAGGTTGACCTTGTCCCGCTTCATCAGGTCCTCATAGGCAAAAGCTTTGAAGCGCTCGGTATCCAGACGGTCGTTGCGGTTCTGCGGGTTATAGCAGCGGACGAAGTCAGTCAGATGATCGCACTTGAGGGGATTCTCTCTCAGCGTGAAGTGCATGTTGGTCCTGAGGTCATATATCCATAGCTT
>PWUB01000223.1 GCA_003563755.1 Clostridia bacterium | reverse complement strand
TTGTGACGGGCCGGGTCGCTGTAGGTGTCGACTCCGAAGGCAGCACCGGTCAGGACTCCGCAGAGGACGTCGGTCATGAACGAAAGCCCCACACCCTTGTGCTCGCCAATGGGTACCAGTGGGCCCTGCATGGCAACTTCAGGATCCCCGGTCTCCTCGCCGTCGGGCCCGTAGGCCCAGTTCGTCGGTATCTCGCAGCGGCCTTCCTTCTGATACCACCGCACCATGCCCTTGCCCGACTGGGTGAGGGCGATATCGAGAAGCAGGGGGAACCCGCCCCGGGTGGGGACCGCGATGGCCCAGGGATTGGTTCCCAGGACCGGGGTGATCCCGCCCCAGGGCGCCATCTCGGCTCCCGCGTTCGTCATGCAGATTCCAATCATGTCGTGGCGGGCGGCGCGCAGGGCGTAAAACCCCGCCGCCGCCAGGTGGTTGCTCCCCCGCACGAAGACCATGCCGATTCCCGTGGACCGGGCATAATCCACCGCCCGGTCCATGGCCCCGGCCGCCACCACGACGCCGAAGCCGTTGTTGCCCTCCAGCAGGCACCAGTTGGGACCCGAGGTCACTTCCTCGGGTTGGGCTTGAGGACACGTGCTGCCGGCCTGTATCCGCCTGTACTCCCGGGGGAGCTTGTTGTAGCCCTGTCCCTGCCCCGGATGTCCGTGCAGGGAACCGTGAAGCAGGGCCTCGCTCACCAGCAGGGCTTCTTCGGGGGTCGCGCCCATGGCTTGCAGAAGCGTCCTGCCGTACTCGAACATCACCGTTGCCGGGTAGTGGTGCATCTTCATGGATCCAGCCCCTTCCATACCAGTGGTGCGAAAGCACTCCCCGGGTATCCGCACCGGGCCGTCGTCTCACTTCGCGGCATAGCGCTCGATGATCCCGACCTGGGACTTCTGGGCCTCCAGCAGGCCGGCCACCCTGTCGTTTCCGCCGATGACCAGGTACTCGTCTCCCCCCTCGCGGCCCCCGCCTCCGCCGAGGCCCGCCCCGTTCACCAGGGGCAGGCCCAGCTCACTCTTCAGCAGTGACCACGGACCTCCCCCACCCCGGTAGGGCCAGATGCCCGGGTCAAATCCCCGGTCGGTGTAGGTCTCGATGACCGCCTGGACAATATCCGAATCCAGGGGGGTCCGGCTCGGGTCGTGGGCGGCCAGCACGCGGAGCTTCACGTCGGCAAAACCGTGATCCTCCAGGTGGTCGGAAACGCATCCCAGGGCGTGCTCACACGTCAGGCCCGGGGGCAGGCGGAGATCGAGGCGCGCCGTGGCCTTCTCCGGGACGGTGAAGACCTCGGCACCGGGCCCGGTGAACCCGGAATACAGCCCGTTGATATTGAGGCTCGGGGTGAAGAGGTAGTCCAGGAGCAGCTGTCGGCCCCGGGCATCCCCCGTGGTGCGGACACCCGCCAGTCCCAGGGCCGCCTGGATGCCATCCTCCCCGTGACGCTCCATGAGTCCGTCGACGAGCATGATGTCCTCCTCCGTCGGAGGCAGCACCCCTTCGCCCAGCCCCCTCACGGCGATCTGGCCACCGGAGTCGTTGGTCAGAGATGCCAGCACGTGAGCGAGACGGCTGGCCGGGTTTTCGACCACGTTCTTGAGGGAACTGTGAAGGGGTGCCTCGATGGGACCGCGCCCCCAGCTGGAGCCCGAGACCTCCAGTTCGATGACGAAGAAGCCGCGGAAACCCAGGTTCACCGAGACGGCACCACCAGGACCCTGGGTCATGCCGCCGGTGAAGGCCGCATCCGCCGTCGCCAGGCGGTCCGAGTACCGCTCGAACATCTCCCGGTAGTGGGGACTGCCCTTTATCTCCTCGCCCTCGATGAGCATCATAACGTTGACGGGCAGGCTGTCGGTGCGGATCATGGCCTCGAGAGCATTGATCCAGGCCACCAGGGGTCCCTTCGGGGAGGCCGCACCCCGCCCGATGATGACCTCTCCGTGGGCGGGATGATGGACCAGGGATCCACAGAAGGGCCGGTAGGTCCAGGGCCGGTGACCGACGGAGCGGGAATCAAAAAAGGCATAGCTGGCGATGGTCCTGGGGGCACCCACGTCTATGTGGGCCCACACCCCGGGATAGCCCGCCGTCTCCACCAGTTCGACCTCGTCGAAGCCGGCCTCCTTCAGGTACCCGCGTAACATCCAGGCACCCTCGACGATGCCGATGTCCTCGGTGCTTATGGTGGGTTGCCTCACGAACTCCCCGATCCGTCCGATGTGATCGTCCAGCTTCTGCTGCAGGTATGCATCCGTCTCACGGCTCATCTTTCCCACCTCACCCGTCCCTGGAGAGGGCGATCATCTCGATCTCAACCTTGAATTCGGGTCGGGCCAGGCCCGAGATCCCCACGGTGGTCCGCGCCGGGGGGTCGACGGGGAAGTAGGTACGGTAGACTTCGTTCATGGCGGCAAAATCCCCGGTGTCGGTCAGGTACACGTTGACCTTGATGACGTCTTCTAAGTCGACGCCGCCCGCGGCGAGGATCCTGCGGAGGTTCTCGAAGCACAGCCGGGTCTGCTCGCCAACGTCTTCGGGGACAACACCCGTGTCGCCGTCGACTCCCACCTGCCCGGAGGTATAGAGGAAGCTCCCCGCCTTCACTCCGGCTGACAGGGGTAGATCGCCAGTGCTGCCCGTGGATACGACTTCACGCTTCATGACAACAGCTCCTTTCTGGTCCGTCGGGGTTTACAAAAGCGAAACCCCGGCGCGTCCGCGAGGCGCGCCCTCGGGGGGCACCCGGGGCCGCTTGATGCCCGTCGACGGCATCCTTTTCGCCCGGCGCACCTGCCCACCGTCCCTCACGGCAGGGCCAGGGCCCGCGCCGGGTTGTCGACGAGGATGTGATCAATTTCACCCCGGGTCATGCCGATATCCTGCATGGTGTCGATGAAACTATCGAAGATGTACGTGTACCCCAGCCCACCCATCTCCCTGTAGAGCTCCGCCCTGCGGCAGCGGTCGGTTCCGAGGAGGATCTGGTCGTGATGCCCCCTGGTGACCAGCTCCTGTATCAGCGCCGCCCGGGTCTCATCCCGCATCCACCGCAGCTTACCGATGGTGTCAAACTGGATGTAGCATCCCTCTGAGGCCAGGCTGCACAGAAAGCCGATGTCGGG
>PWUB01000270.1 GCA_003563755.1 Clostridia bacterium | reverse complement strand
TTGGCCTTCGCCCTGTCGATCTTGTCGAGGTAGTTTCTTGCTGACACCAGGGCCTCCCGCAGCACCGCCGCGTTGCCCATACGGGTGGCGGGCATCTTCTTGTGCCCCTGGCCGTACACCCGCTTGGGATTCTCACCGAGGGCCATCTTCATACCCTCGGTACCCGGGATCACCATCTCGTCGACGGTCTTACCGCGCAGCTTTATGGCGATCCCCGTTCCCCCGATTATGTTGGCGCTTCCCGGCTGAGTATAGACGCACGTGACTCCGGCACCCACGACGTCGGCGAAGGCGGGATCATCAGGATTGAGCGAATCGATCCCGCGCAGCTGTGCCGTGATGGGGTCGGTGGTCTCATTACCGTCAGCCGACGCCCACGTGCTCGGCTCACCGAACAGGCCTATGTGGCTGTGGGCATCTATGAGTCCGGGGGTTACCCATTTACCCGCTGCATCGACTATCTCCGCCCCGACGGGAATCTCCACGTCCGTACCGACGGCCTTGATCTTACCGTCTTCAATGAGCACCGTAGCACACTCCAGGGTGCCCTCACTCTCCGTCATGGTCAGTACCTTACCACCCACGATAGCCAGCAATGCTATCCCTCCTCCAAGCTGATCAGGTAGGTCCCACGACCTCCGGGCCCGTACCTGGTGCTACATCACTACTTCTTCACTTCAGGGTGCCTTCCTTCCGCTGCCATCGAGGTCCCCAGCGTGCAGCGGCCAGCACGGCCTCCTCCATGGACCGACTGCTCGCCCGCCCCGTACCGGCCAGATCGAGAGCCGTGCCGTGATCGACCGAGGTCCGGAGAAAGGGCAGGCCGAGGGTGAAGCTGATAGTGCC
Organism: Clostridia bacterium; assembly: GCA_003563755.1. The sequence goes on along the minus strand of PWUB01000270.1, from coordinate 2,289 downwards.
GTGAAAATCCAGGGTCTTCGCCGCTATGTGTCCCTGGTCGTGATACAGCGACAGGACGGCATCATATCGGCCCGCGGCACCGAGATGAAAGACGGCATCGGCGGGTATCGGACCCTCGATGTCCACTCCCCGTGCCCTCAGTTCCCTCACCGCCGGGGCGAGAACGGTCTCCTCCTCATCGCCGAACAAACCCCCGTCTCCGGCGTGGGGATTGAGGGCAGCCAGGGCCAGGCGCGGCTGGTCGATGTCCAGCCGGTCCAGGTCGCCGACCGCCTCCAGGGTCCGCCGTATCACGCGCTCAACGGTGACGAGATCCAGGGCCTGCCTGAGGGAGCAGTGCCTGCTGATGAAGAAGATCCGCAGACGTCCGGTCTGAAACATGGTCCGCGCCCCGGCCGAATCCGTCAGCTGCACCAACCCCGCGGTGTGCTCGAGGTAGGGGGCACCGCTCAGAGCGAGGGCTTCCTTGTTCACCGGGGCGGTGGCGAGACCGCAGGCAGGGTGCTGCAGGGCGAGCTTCACCCCAGCCTCGAAGGCCCGCGCCGCGCACCGGCCCGAGGCAGCTGAGATGCAGCCCGGTTCCACCCCGGGGGCCGCCCCGGGGTCGGGAGCGTGAAACAGTACGGTCGACGGCTCAACTTCTCTGGTCCACGACCGGACGCAGCCGGCGGGCCGGAGGTTTCCCACCTGCTGCACCACCTCCATCGCCCGCCGCAGGTGGGCCTCAAAACCAACCAGGATGGGGACGGCCTCCTCCCTGACCCGGGGCGAAAGAGCAGCACCCACCGCCACCTCCGGTCCGATACCGGCCGGATCTCCGACGCTCAGTACCACGATCGGTCGGCCCATCCTCCGCCTCATCCTCTCCGTCACACGCCGGGCCACCCGGGGGCAGTCAACTCAAGAGCCGCAGCCGAGGTAGCGGGCGAACCAGTCCCCCATCCTCTTGAGTCGGTCCACCCGGTTGTGGGGTTTGCCCGAGCGGGACAGGTCGTGGTTTTCACCCGAATACCTGACGAATTCGCACTGCACGCCGAGTCTCTTCAGCGCCACGTAGAACTGCTCGGCCTGCTCCATGGGACACCGCAGATCCTGCTCGGAGTGAACGATGAGAATCGGGGTCTTGACCCGGGGCGCGTACCGCATGGGAGAACGAGACATGATGAACTCTTCCTCGTCCCACAGATCCGCATCGCCCATGCCCCGCCGGTTGCTGTAGAAGCCGATGTCGCTGCAGCCGTACTTGGTGTACATATTGGATATGCTGCGGAAGGTAACCGCAGCGGCGAAGCGCTCGGTCTGCCCCACCATCCAGTTTGTCATGTAGCCGCCGTAGCTGCCTCCGGTGACGCCCAGCCTCTCGGGATCGACCCAGTCCTGCTCACAGGCGAAGTCCACGGCCGCCATGAGGTCAGCGTAGTCGCCGCCGCCCCAGTCTCCTATCACCCCGTGGGCATGCTCCTGACCGTAGCCCTTGCTGCCCCTCGGGTTGGTGTACATGACTCCGTAACCGGCCGCCGCATGGAGCTGGTACTGGTGGAAGAAGGCATCGCCACTGGTGCCCGCCGGTCCACCGTGTATCTCGAGGACCAGGGGATACTTCTCACCCTCGGTGTAGCCGATGGGCTTCATGAGCCATCCCTCGATCTCCCAGCCCTCGTCCCCGGTGAAGGTAACACGCTCCGGCGCCGACAGTGAAACGCCCTCGAAGAACTCCCGGTTGAAGTCGGTGAACTGCACGGGCTCTCGACCGGGACGCACGATCCAGATATCACCCGGCGTATCGTAGTCTACGCCCACGACCGCGATCACGGGTTCGCCGCCGGCGTTCACCGAGTACGAGGTGATCACGGGTGGCAGCCCCTCGACGGCGGTGCACTCGCCCGCAATGTCCGTCAAGTAGATGCGCGAGTTTCCTCCGTCGGTGAGGCTGAACAGCAGTTTGGCGCCGTCACTGCACCACTGAGGCGCTGCTCCCCCGGCATCGAACCGCGCATCCGCGCCGACGCTGTTGCCCACACTGCGGTCGAAGTCAGCGGTGAGGGAGCGCCAGTCGGTTCCGCCAGGGGCCATCAGCATCAGCTCGGTGTTGGCCGTGCGGAGGTCGCCGTTTTCGTGTCCGAAGAAGGCTATGGTGTCTCCGGTGGGTGAACAGTGGGGCGAGGCGACGGGTCCCTGGCCGGTGGTCACCCGCTCGGCCTCGCCTCCCGAAGCCGGGATACCGTAGAGGTCCTGGATGTAGTACATCTCTAACTCGCAGCGCCGGTCGGAGGTGAACAAGATGCTCTC
>PWUB01000358.1 GCA_003563755.1 Clostridia bacterium | reverse complement strand
TGCCAGCCCCCGCCAGGTCCCGGCCCAGCTGGGTGCCCGCGGGCCCGGCACCGACGATTAACACCTGGGTGTCCACTGCTGTCACACCTCCACCGTGTCGCATATCAATCCTAATTCGCCCGGCCCCAGGGGTATTCCTTCATGACCCTCCGCCCGATGACCTGTATTCTTCACGGAGGATACGCTCGTCCCCTGAAGAAGGAATGAACCAGGAGACCACGATCCCGTGAAAGGAGATGCTCTCGTGAAGATCGATTATCCCATCACCTTTTTATACTACAGAAACCTGGAGAAAGTGATACCCTTTTACCGCGATCTGTTGGGCCTGAGGCTGGCGCGGGACCAGGGCTGGTGCAAGATATTCGCCATCACCCCCGGGGCCTACGTGGGACTGGTGGACGAGCAGGTGGGCTCCCTGGCCGCCACCGACGACAAGGGGGTCCTGCTCACCCTGGTGGTTGATGACGTGGACGCCTGGCACGAGCACCTTCTGCATTCCGATGTCGAGGTCAAAAACCTCACCTCCCCGAAGATGATCGAGGACATCGGGGTGTACGGGTTCTTCTTCGAGGACCCCGAGGGGTACATGATAGAGATCCAGAAGTTCGTTGACGAACTCTAGATCGCGGCGTGATGAGTGATGAACACCCCGCGGGTGCGTCCCGTGCCCCGCGGGAGTTGGGCATGCCTTCCCCAGCAGCTGCAGCGGCTCTGGACCTTCACCCGACGCTGCACCTGGCTGCGAGCACCTCATTACCTGGAGCTTTGAATATAAGGGGAATTTACTTTCCCAGCTAAAGGATTTCTCCTTTCTAACGATAATGTATATATAGAAGGGAGATGATTCGGGTGTTGAGGAGGAAATACTTCGTCGTCATTGTCACCGTTGTGTTGGTTCTGCTGGCCTGGGAGGGGGTAGGGGCCGTGGAGGTGGTGCCCCTGCCCCTCCCCTGCAGGGGGGAGAGGTATCCCGCCGATGCTGCGCTGTTGACGATGTGGGGGATCAGTGACGGCGGTGAGAGGTCCGCTTCTGTGTCAAGGGTGGAGATGGTGCGGATGGCGGTGCGGGCCCTGGGAAGGGACACCCTGGCCCGGGTGCTGTCGGCGTCGCCGCCGGAGATGGCCGACGCGGCCCTCATTCACCCTGATGACTGGGGATACGTGAACGCGGCCGGATGGTACGAGATGGTGACCTGGGGTGACGCGGTCAGGTTTCGGCCCGATGAGCCCGTGCTGGCCGCCGAGGCCCTGGCGGTGCTGGTGCGGGGCCTGGGCGTAGAAACCGCCCGGTGGGGGCCCTATCCCGCCGGCGTCCTGGCGGCGGCGGAGGAGGAGGGGCTGCTCCCCCTCCTGGAGGGAAGGCGCTGGGACGATCAGCTGAAGCGCGAGGAAGTCTACGGGCTGCTGGTCGCCGTGATCCTGGCCGGACAGCGGTACCGGGAGTGCGTCGTGGGACTGGTCGACCGCGTGTGCGGAGACAGGCTCTGGATGTTCACCAGGGACGGTGACGAGGAGTTTGAGCTGGCCCCGGCGGTGTACCTGGCGGGGGCGGCAGACTTGCAGGCCCTGCCCGGGCACGTGGTCTGCGTGCACTTCGATACGGAAGGGTTGGCCGGTTACATAGTATCAGCGGAAAAGATCCATTCGCGCCGCGGCACCCTCGAGGCCTACAGCCTGCGCAGGGGAGAGCTGAAGATAGGCGGAGAGTGGGTGGCCCTGGAGCTCGAGCGGGAGGGTGCGGTGCGGTGGGAGTGTAACGGCATGCCATTCATCGCCTTTGATCCCACCTTCCTAGAGATGCAGCTTGAGACCTGGGTGTCCGAGGGCGCAGACTGCACCGTTCACCTGGACGGGGAGGGTCGGGGAAGGGTGGTCGTTGAGTATTCCGACGTGGATCCCGGCGTCATCACCGGACTGCCCCGGGAAGAAGCATCGTACCTGACGGTGCTAAGGATGGGACCCGGGGGGTTTTCCTTCGAGCAGATGCTGCCCATCGACATGGATGATGTGCCCGTGGTGGAGGGTGCTGTCGATGATGTCCGCGATCTGCAGGTGGGAGACGTGGTGCGCCTGGCCACCGTCGGCGGATGGGGTTGGGACATACACCGCATCGAGGTCATCCGGGAGCGGGTGGGCGGAGCCCTGTGTCCCGGGGGCTTCCGGATGCGGCGGAGCATAGATCGGACCACCTACTGGCTCAGAATCGACGACACGGAGGTAGAGATCCGCGAGGACGAGTTCCTCGGTGACCTGGAGGCACTCCTGGACGCCACGCTGGTGGAGGTGGCCCTGGACGGGGAGGGCAGGGGTGTCTACTCCGTGGAGGCCAGGAAGCTGGATGATACGGATCCGGTCATGCTGAGGGAGTACTGGAAGACTTCCTCGGCGCGGATGATCCTGGTGGAATACCGGGATCGCCGGATAGAGCTGGAGACGACGGTGGAGGTGGAGGAGCTGGCGGGGATCCTCGGTTCTGAAGACAGGCCCGCCGCCTGGCTCGTGTTCCCGGTCACAGGCGGTGATGGGGTGGTGGAAGAGCTTCATCCCGCGGCCGAGAGGGAAACCGACCTCGACGACGATACAACGGTCGATGACCGGGTGGTGGTGGTCTCTTTCAACCATGACGAGGGATGCGTGACCCTGCGGATAGACAACCTCTACGGCGATCCGGGGTACGTGGTGCTGGTTGATCCCCTGATATACGGCGACGATGGGAGGTATCTCGTCGTGGATGACCTCGAAGCCGGTGATGAGGTGGTGCCGTACCGGGTCGGCGGCGGCTGGATGATCGTGGTGGATAGAAGCGAATAGCGATCCCGACGGATATCGAGGGGGTGACATACCGCTGTCACTCCCTCGTGTTGAGATGGTACTGAGGAGAACGATTTCAGGCAGCACTTATGTCCCAGAAGGAGCAGGAATCTCGATCCCGGAGGCGAAGGTATTACTTGGCGATTAACTGTGAGTTCAGATGTGTCAGATGTGGGGACGGAATACCGCGAGATACATACCCTCCACTGACGTGTAGATTCATCCAGGATCAACAGGGGAGATCTCACCGTCCGGCGGGGCCGGGCGGGGCAGGGGAAACCCGGATCACTGCCGCCGGGGGCGGTGGTGACTTCTGTATCTCAGGG
>PWUB01000226.1 GCA_003563755.1 Clostridia bacterium | reverse complement strand
TACAGCAATCGACTGCTGGAGGTCGCAGAAAACGAGCTGCAGCTGATAACCATTCAGTGGAGCGTCGACAGCCTGGACTGGAGAGAGGTCACCCCAGACTACGTTTTCAACCGCGTCACCACCCTGATGCACCCGGGAGCCATAATCCTCTTTCACAACAATGCGGCGCCCACCGCTGAGGCTCTACCGAGAATACTGGAGCACATCAGCGATGCGGGATACCGACCGGTGACGGTCTCCGAGCTCCTGCATCCCTCGCCGTACACAGTGGACCACCGGGGACAGCAGGTTCCAGACAAACCCTGATTCATCCGGGCAGCTGTCCACCTTCAACGGGTATCAACTGGAATATCTGCTCCTCCTCACCGGTCAGGGCGTTGATGTAGACCATGAACTCGGCGTCTTCAGCACTTGCCCGGATTTCCCAGCACAGCACCTCCTCGAGGCAGTCACGGGGTATGAGGGCCAGAACTGCTTCTCCCGGTGTAAGGTCGGAGTTCAGCCTGGTGAGTGCCTCCTCCTGTGTGAGACGGGGCGCGGGAATGTCCCGCTCTTGGTGAGCGATCAGGTACGATGATGCGTCCACGCCCATCACAGCTCCCTCGTCGAGGCACACCATCACCTTGATCTGGTCCGGGTACACCAATACACCGTCCTGCTCGTAGACGAAATTGGTGACGGCTTTGACTCCCTCCTGGTGGGTGAAGACTGGTGTGAGGCTGTCGTAACCAAGGTCCACGAGGAACTCGTGAGCCAGCTGCCGTGCCGCCTCGAGTCCTATGGTTACAGCTGAGCCGGAGGCATCTGTATTCAACCAGACGAGATGCCCCCCCTTCGCCGAGATGTCCATCCAGTACTGCCTGCCCTCCACGGTCGCGCTGAAAGTGAAGGCCGCTATGGGCCCCTTGGCTTCCGACACTTTCTCGGGCGAGGTTCGTACCTGGCCGAGGGCTGCCATGATCTGCATCACTCGCTCTCGGGCCTCCTCCTCACCGATCTCCGCTCCGACCAGGCCTTTGGGTCGAACATCGAAGACATGGTCCGAGAAGGGACCGTCATATATCAGTGTGGGATACTGCTGAAGATGCTCTTCTATGCTAGCGAGGCCGCGGACTCCATCATCGGTTTGCACAGCGTCGTAGGATACCGGGCTCATTGCCTGTAAGGTGCTCCAGCGATGCCCGGCATCTGCCAGGTTTCCCTCCAGCTCGTGAAGGGCGTGGTTCAGCTCAACCACCTGTGAGTGCAGATCCTCGAGCTGCTCGATTTCCGCCTGCGTCAGGACCCGCCCATCAGACACTATCTTGACCATGGACCTGGCGTAGTCGCCTGCCTGGTTAAGATAGGTCCCCGTCCTCAGCGAGGTCGTGTGGGCCATCGGCAACCCTCCGAGGTTGATCACCGCGGCATCGGCGTATCGCCACGTGTCCGCCAAATGCATGAGCACCTGGGGAGGAGATGTCGCGACCAGGGCCTTTGACAGGCTGAGTTCAAGCCGTTCCACGTTCTCCAGAAGGCCGTAGAAGGCTCGCTGACGCTCGCCTTCAAGCTGGTTAGCCAATAACCCTCTAACCCGCTGTTGATCGTATCCCCATGCAGCAGTGACTATCAGCGCCAGGATAGCTAGTGCTGCGATCCACCTGATTGTGCGATCACCTCTCGTCTCCATACCTCCCACCGTCTCATCGCCTTGCATTCATGATCATCTCCTCAACGTGCGAAGACATGCTGCCCGATCTGGGTCACTATGCTGCGGCTCCATACCCACGGATTGACCTGCTTGTATGGGTTCCAGAAGTACAGACTGCCATAGGTCGGATCCCAACCGTTCATCGCATCACGTACAGCCCGCTCTGCATCCGCAGCGGGTGTACGCCATACCGTACCGTTCATGATTGACTCGAAGGCCAGTGGCTGGTATATGACACTGCTGACTGAATTCGGGAAGGACGAGCTTTGAACACGGTTCAACACCACCGCAGCGACCGCCACCTGGCCGACGTACGGCTCACCGCGGGCCTCTGCCGATACAATGCGGGTCAATAGCCCTAGTTCATCGCTGCGGGCCACGCCGGTGCCCCCTGCGGTGCCCCCGGTGCCGGGCGTCAACCCCATGGCCGCGTACGTCTGGGGTCCTACCACTCCATCAGCGGTCAATCCGTTCCTCCGCTGAAACCAGAGTACCGCCTGTTGCGTCTGAGGCCCGTAGACCCCGCTGATGGGCCCGTCGTAGTACCCCCATTGAGAAAGCCTCACCTGAACCTCGCGGACCGCCTCCCCCGATACCCCCCAATATAGGGTCGGTCGTGCCTGTACCATGTCTGCCGCCCCGATGATCCCAACACACAGAGTGAGCAGCACCATCACAACGGTCAGAGTGCTTCTGTGCGACATGTGAAAACCACCTCCCGATCACAGGAGCTATTCTGCGTCAGGCGGTGGTATTTATGCTATTAAGGGCGAGGAAGAGCGTGCAGCGAATATAGCGAACTGTGACACCATGACGACCGACGGCCGTCTCAACAGTGCTGTCAGCCGGGCCTGTAGCGTGCGAGTAAGTCGTGATCAACCGATGATGACAGGGATCCCCGGGACGAGCTGCTCACCACGGTCCTTTTACCTTTCTGGTCTTTGTCATCCCTGAAGAAAGGCCTGTGGTGGACGACGGCATTGACACGAGTACGCCGCGGCTTGCGCTTGCTGCCCCTCTCGGACGATTCGTCTTCAGCTACACTGGTTTCATCTGCGACACTGGCTTTCACCTCGTCAGCATGATCGGTTGTCCGTTCGGCGCACCGCTCCTGGTCGGGGGTATCCTGAGGGAGGGTATCCAACAGCTCCGGGGGCGGCAGCGACGGCTCACACCTGGAGGCGATCCCGTTGATCGACCAGGATCTCAGCTGCTCGCTCAGCCACTCGGACAGTTTGCTTCCACTGGATATGTCCACAACGCGCTCTTCTTCATTCCACGTTACCGTGGCCCCGAGGTGCTGGGCAGTGAGCCACAGAGCGGTCATCCCATATCTGCTCAGGTATGGGTCGAAATCCTCCACGATCTCACCATTGAGCCTGATGCGGAAGGACATCGGCAGCATTCCCCCTTCGGCTCCATTGTATGTGCAGCTAGGGGTCGGTGTTCCCG
>PWUB01000189.1 GCA_003563755.1 Clostridia bacterium | reverse complement strand
GTTCAACGGACCCGAAGATGCTCAGGGCGGGGGTTCCCCAGGTTCATTGTCCGGGCCTGGACCCCGCCAATGGCGGTCAGCTCCTGTTCGAGTTGATGGCTCACCTCCGGGTCGGCCTGCAAGGTTATGGTGATGATTCCCGAGATCGCGTGGGGTCGGGGATGCCGCTTCCACTGAATATTGCTGAGCCATACCTGGTCAGGACCTCCTGGACCGTGGGGGCGTGGGCATCCCTCTGGTCCACCAGTATTCCAAGGATGTACATTCTCTCGGGCAGGTTATATGTGAGATGGGGGCTGACGACGTTAACAAATGCTCACCGCAGACGACTTTTCCGGCGGGAGACCATGCCGAACGGGGTTCCATCGGAGTCCATGAAAAGGCTGCAGTGCGTTGGTCACAGGTTTCCGCACTGTGGACTGCTCGAGTCCTCTACCCAAACCGGCGGGTGCACTGTGAAGTACATGCCCGGGGACTCAAGTGCGCCATTTCCCCCAGCAGCGGCCACGCGAACGGAGCAGAGCAACCCCTGTGGTTCGGACGGGAGTTGCAATGTCCAGCAGGCTCAGCCCGTGGGAAGTTGACCTCGAATTCCCGGACAGAAGACACTGGCAACACCCAGCTGGTTTGAGCGACCCTGCTATGTTATCATTGGCTCAAAGTGGGTTGAAGATACTTGGGGGAGCTGCAGATGCTGAGAGGGAGGGCTGAGCCTTCCGACCCCTGGAACCTGATCTGGGTAATTCCAGCGCAGGGAAGGTGTTAATTTCTCACATCCGCTGCTCATGCAGCGGTTTCGGTTTTTCAGAGCGCCCCGATGTACCTCCCCCACGGAGGAGGAGATCCACATGGACAAGAGGGTACTCATACTCACAGAAACGGCCGTGGCAGTGGCCATGGCCCTTGCCCTGAGTCAGCTCCGGCTTTTTCGGCTGCCGCAGGCGGGGTCAGTGACCCTGGCCATGGTCCCACTGGTGGTGATCGCCTATCGTTGGGGGCCGAAGGCTGGCATCATGGCGGGCGTGGTCCTGGGGCTTCTGCGTCTGACCCTGGATGCCTACGTGGTGCACTGGGCTCAGTTCATCCTGGACTACCCGCTGGCCTTCGCCCTGGTCGCGCTGGCCGGGTTCTTCCCCAGTCGCAAGATCATCGGGGTGGTGATCGGCTACCTCGGGCGTTTTGCCTGTCACTTTCTCTCCGGGGTCATCTTTTTTGCCGAGTTCGCCCCCGAGGGGACTCCCGTCGCCCTGTACAGCATCATTTACAACATGGGGTTCATAATACCGGAGGCAATCATAACAGTTGCTGTTCTGGTCTGGCTGTTTCCACGCCTGCAGGATGCGCTTCCACCCCACAGATACGCCCGTTGAATCTGCCGCAGCTCCAGGTTCTCCCTGGAGCTGCGCATCAGCATCAGAGCAACCATGCAGATGAAGCCGGGGTTTCGGGTACCAAAGGATCAGTGCGTCACCGCGCCGTATCCCAACGGTCCCTGGCCAACGTTTTAGGCAGCCGGGTTCTGCAGGGGCGAATTTTTGGGCTCTGTTCGGGCACAGCTGGGAGGACATGTATCGGGTCCAGATTGATCTCAAGGGGGAAAGCGGAAGTGACCGATGATCTCCCACCGGGTCAGACAGTCCTGCTCCCGGGCGACGGAGGCATTGTGGATGACCAGGGGTTGTCCCCCTGAGTTGGTACGATCTGAGACTATCCCGGTGTGCTGGCTCCCGTCGGCGAATCGCCAGTAGACGATGTCCCCATGCTGCCACTGGTCGGTGGTGTCGGGATCGGTGGTCAGCTCCAGTCCATGGCGCTGCAAAAAGGTGATCTGGTTCTGGGTCCTGCGGTGGTCGATGTTGGGATCGGGTCCGGCGAGACCCCAGAGCTGAGGATAGGCGTCGAACCTCTCCCGCATGTCCTCGTGGATGAGGACCTGGAGGTCATATCCCGCTGCCCGGAGGGCGCGGATGACGACATCCGTGCAGGCTCCTCGATCGGGCGGCACGTCGCCTCCCGGGTACTGCAGAGCATAGTATCCGGCATCGTAGCGGATGCCGGTTCTGACCTCGGCCCGTGCACCCAGCAGGATCCGGTCGGCGGCCGTGAGCTCCTCCGCCGGGATCATCTCTACGGGGGACAGTTCCTGGGGACTGTCGTAGATGTGCGCCCATAGAACAACGGTCAACAGGATCGCGGCCAGCACCGGCAGCGCGATTGTCAGCTGTCTCTGTCTCATTTCAGTCCCCCTTGTTCCTCAATTCTAACCCCTGGGTCTTTCTACATCCAGGAGCAGAGGATCAGGAAGCGATTTGCCTTGCACCTGGACGTCAAGTCGGGTCTGTTCCTGACCATGTGGACGGGGGCCGGCCGCACCCCAGTCCCTTTCACCAGGTCTGGAAGGTGTGCTGCATCTGGACTGCCTTCTCCTGCATACTCCCGAACCTGTCCTCAACGGTCCTCACCTGGGGGGTGCCTTCCCCTGTCACCCGGGCTGCCATAGCGATGGGCTGTGCAGGTCTCCGCCGGGACATCTCAATGCCGCACACAGAGGCAGTGCGTTGGGCTGCTCCGATGAAACCCCATGCGCTGCGGAGAGTGGGGCACTGGACCACCAGGGGAAGATCGGAGCCGATGGTGTAGCTGAGATCTTCCTGTAGCAGCTCCCACAGGGGTGCCTCCTGCGGAATGGGCCCTGCATTCATCACGGTAACGTAGTACATGATCATCCTCCTCAGAGTAATTTCGTCTGCCATGGAATATCTTAATGGAGCGCTCCCGCATTGTCAAGCTAAGAATCAAGATTAATTATAATACTCTTAATGTTGGTTAACCCATCAATCAGGTGTGCTGCTGGGACTAAGGGTTGGATGCCGGGCGAGAGCGGGATCGTGGCAGATTCTCGACCCGGTGCGGACAGCAGGTTTCCGGCGGGCCCCCTGGGAGGGGCCCCGCCGGGTTGCGGGTCTCTCTTACGATTGTCGGCCGATGCCAGGGCATGCCCAGGTGATGCCATCAAACATCGGCGCCGAAGCTACATCACTGGACCTGAGGTCTACGCCACCTGCGCAGGGTCACGGGGTGTAACCGCCGCAATCGAATCTGACCCGGTCCGCGTACAGGTCGATCAACCTGCGGGTCACCTCACCCG
>PWUB01000097.1 GCA_003563755.1 Clostridia bacterium | reverse complement strand
GCATTGCCGGCTTTGCCGATAAGAACCTGCAGCTGGCGGGTGGTTATTGCGGCAGAGCACATGCTAGTGCTAGTGGGTCTTGGTGGCCAAGAATCTGACATGCTTACTGTTCGTTAGCACCGGTTAGAGAACGGGAATCGGTATGAGGATTCTTTACAAGTCCTCGCTTTGAATCAGGGTGGCCTGGGTTCGATCCCTGGTGGCCCACACCCCTCAAACCCCCGCCCTGTAAGGGTTGTCGGGGTTGTTATTCGCCATTCCCAACTGCAGATAGCGAAGAGGTGGTCGGTTCCGTTCAATCGGTCGGCAACCTCAGCCTGCAGATTTGGGGTGTGCTGCTGCCGGTGATCTGGGTAGTACCATCATCCCGCATCTCACTAATTGCTCAGGGTATGCTACTGCTGGAGCATCAGTGTGGCATGATACAGCTGAGATCATGGGACAAGAACCATCCTTTCACGGGGTTCGCCTTCACGACGTCTCATGTGGTTTCTGTGCTCGGGCATTCTGTTGGAGACGGTACTCACCTCCCTGGTCGCTTCGACAGCTGAGAGGGTCAGGGTGGATTAGTTCCGGAACAATGATTGCATATAAGTATATACCAATGTAGTATAGGGAAGTGGAAAGGAGCCATCGACATGCAAACTGAAGAGAACGAGGGTGGCCTTGGCTTCTTCGAAAGATATCTAACCCTATGGGTCGCTCTGTGCATCGTTGTGGGCGTGGGGATCGGCCAGTTTCTGCCCGTGGTTCCGGAGGCCCTGGGCATTTGGGAGGGCTACCAGGTGAACATACCTGTGGCGATTCTCATCTGGATGATGATCTACCCCATGATGCTGAAGGTAGACATGGACAGTATCCGGAACGTGAAGAATCATCCCCAGGCACTCCTGATTGTCTCGGTTATGAATTGGCTCATAAAGCCCTTCACCATGTTTGGAATCAGTTACCTGTTCATCAGGGTGATTTTCTCAGGGATGATTCCGTCGGACCTCGGCAGCCAGTACGTGGCCGGTGCCATTCTACTGGGAGCTGCTCCCTGTACCGCCATGGTTTTCGTGTGGAGCTACCTGACACGTGGTGATCCAGGCTATACCCTGGTGCAGGTGGCCCTGGATAACGTGATCCTGCTGTTCGCCTACGCTCCCATTGTGGTTTTTCTCCTGGGCGTCAGTGCGATCATGATTCCCTGGGGTACAGTGTTGGCCTCAGTGTTCCTATACGTGGTGATACCTCTCGCAGCAGGGTACGTATCTCGCAGGTATCTCATCAACAGAAGGGGTGAAGCGTGGTTCGAGAACGCGTTCCTTCCCCGGTTCAGCAACGTGACCACCGGGGGATTGCTCCTCACCCTGATCATCCTCTTCTCTTTCCAGGGGGGCGTCATCCTGGGCAATCCGCTGCACATTGTCCTGATCGCGGTGCCACTGATCATACAAAGCTTCTTCGTCTTTTCCATTGGCTACACCTGGTTCCGATTGTGGAGGATGAACCACAATATGGCGGCACCCGGGTCCATGATCGGTTCCAGCAACTTCTTTGAGCTCGCGGTAGCGGTGGCCATCTCCCTGTTCGGCATAGAGTCCGGGGCTGCCCTGGCCACGGTGGTGGGCGTTCTGGTCGAGGTTCCAGTGATGCTGACGCTGGTGAGTATCGCGAATCGCACCCGGCACTGGTTTCCCAACGGTTCAACGGGTGAATTGGCCGGCTGAGACACCCAGAAGGCTTCGCCCGGTGGGTGAAGGGCAAGGACGAGGACTTGCGACCTGCGGGTGCTGTGAAGACCCCTGTCGCCCTGTCCTGGGAGTGAGCGCTCGGCTCCTCGCCGACCGGCTGCAGGCCGCCTGAACTGTGGCGGTCTCATCCAGGGATTTTCGTCACGGCCTCCGGTGATGAGCTCCGTACCGCGTACCGAGGCCTCTAGCTGTTGCTTCCTGGCCCTGCGACCGGAAGATACATGCGGTGAGCACCGGATCATGCCCTCTGCTATGTGCCCCGCCGCATACGGTTACAGGCGCCAGGAGCGGGCGAAGAGCAGGGCCGGTCCACTTTCTCCCTTTCCTGTTGGAGGCCCTCCGCAGCCTGCTGCGATTGAAGGTCTCCAATGGCTGCCGATCGATGTCAATAATGAAGGAGACATGGTTTGGGACAAGAATAGAGAGTAGCAGGATTAGAAAGGAGAATCACCCATGAGAGTCATGGAAGCCATCAAGTCCAGAAGAAGTGTTCGTGCATTCAAACCGGATCCGATACCTGAGGCCGATCTGAACGCAGTCATGGATGCCGCCCGACTTGCGCCCTCGGCGTCAAATCGGCAGCCCTGGAAGTTTGTCGTAGTGACGGACCCGGACAAGCGCGCAGCCCTCGCTAAGGCGTCCCGGAACCAGGGCTTCGTTGGCGAGGCATCGGTGGTTATCGTTGCCGTAGCTCTTGAGCCGGACCAGGTCATGACGTGTGGGGTGGAACGATACGCCGTGGATCTTGCCATTGCCGTCGACCACATTACACTGGCAGCTGTAGACAAGGGATTGGGTACCTGCTGGATCGGCGCTTTCGATCAGGACGAGGCGTGTCGCATTGTTGGTGTACCCGAGGAGTACAAAATCGTTACGGTTCTTCCCCTGGGCTATCCTGCAGATGAACCCAGGCCCAAGACGCGAAAGACCCTGCAGGAGATCGTGTGCTGGGAGACGTTTGCTGAGTGAAGCCTGGGCCTTCTCACCGAGTTCGCCTGGGAGGATCTGTCTCTGGTGTGCCCGCCATGAATAGGGAGCTGAAGCCGCTTGCGGGCAGCTGTCGCATCGAACCAGTGCCGTGCAAGGGCCCCCTGAGGGTGAGATGTGTGTGTACCATGCTCGGTTTATTTCATTGCTTGTGAGTCAGGGTGCGGAAGGCGGCGGGCCAACATATGGTATGGGACTTGAAACAGCCCGGTGTTCGCGCCCTGGCTTCCCCATGTCCCTGGATCATCCGGAACCTCGCTCCGTCGATGTGGTTAACATATGCTTCATGTGCTCGCGCTTTGCTCCAGCCCAGGGAGAGTGTTCTCATCGACACAGGTAACCAGCGTCGACGGCCACAGCCGAGCCGGTGATCGCCGAGGCCTCTTCCGAGGCAAGGAACGATGCTGTCGCTGCGATCTCCTCAAGGCGGGTC